>JBDRMQ010000001.1:0-3156 GCA_043811955.1 bacterium
TCACCAGAAGTCAGACAGGAAGCTTTGCGAGAAATAAAAACAGCTGCGGAGCTAACAGCCAAAGTTGTGGCTCAAACGGAAAGCATGCCCTACGTTAGCCAAGCCAAAATAGCCCCAGCAATTCAAACCCTAGTTGGTCAAGTAGTTGAACTTCTTGATCAACCAAACATAGCTCAAGATGCTAAACCAATTGTTACAGAGCTAATTAACACATTGGTCTCTCTCCCTGTTGGGAAAAAAGCTGTCTTAAAAGCAATTGAGGATAAACTTTTTAAACCAACAAAATTAGCACTAAGGCCAAAAGATTCCCTGCAGCAGCGACGGCTGCTAATGGATTTTAGCGAAGACCGAGCTGAAACAAAGGATGACAACCTAGCAAAAATGGTTGCTAGCTTCAAAGATTCTGAAGCTGTTAAAAAGCTCTTGCCCCTTATTGTCAAAACCGCTCCTGAGGCTAAGGCCATGATGGCCCTTATTTCCGAGACTTCGACCTCACAACTAACAATTAACGTTGTGGCAGTGTCAAACATTCTCCGCCGAGCAACAGAACTCATTAAAACAGGACGGTCAGCAGATGCTGCACAATTATTAAGACAATTACCAAACACTCTGCCCGAGTTAAAAGTCCCTCATCTGGAAGTGCTGACCACTCATCTGGAAGCAGAAGGCCGAGAGGTCGTCATTCAATTTGACCGAGCAGCTCAAAAGCCTATAACAAATAAAGTTACGACCCAAGCAAATTCAGTTGAAGCTAAAGCCATGGACCCTATTATGGAAATAACAGATCACGATGTTATTCAAACCTTGCGGATTATTCACGAAGTTAAAACAAATGCTAAAGTTCGCGCTGCGCTAGAACAAGCAGCTAATGTTCGAGCCATCACTGCTCATGATGTCCAGTTGGCTTGTGGACACCTTTTGCCAAAACAAGTAAGAACTCAAGAAGAGAGAGGGCGAAAAGCAATCTTGAGTATTGACCGAGGAGATGGAACAGCTATTCCAATTTCAGTCATTTCACCAACAGGGAGCAAGGGAGATGGCAAATCTTCTGACGACAGTCATCCTTATAAACAACCTTATGAACGAGCCCCAGAGATCATCACTTTTAGAGAAGACGAAGCTGCTGCTTCATCCTTTTGATCTAAGATCCCCCGAATCATCGCTAGCCGCTGGCACCCAGTCCCCAGTACCTGCTTAACATTAGTTTTATTAATCCCCCCAATCGCCACCACTGGAATCTTCACAGCTCGAACGACTTGGCCAAGTTTTTTCACCCCGCGAGGTTCAACCCCTGGCTTTGAAGGAGTTTTAAAGATTGGGCCAAGGGAAATATAATCAGCCCCGTCTTTTTCAGCTTTCTTTGCTTGCTCAAGGTTTCTCGTGGTTACCCCAATCAGCTTATCGTCACCTAAAACTTTGCGGATCTTTTGGACAGTTGTTTTCTTAAGATCATCCTGGCCCACATGCACCCCATCCGCCCCTACCTCTTTGGCAATATCAACATAATCATTAACTATAAAGGTTACCCCAGCCTTTTTAGTTATTGCCCGCATCTTTTTCGCCAAGCCTAAATATTTTTTCTTGTCCCCGCCCTTATCCCGCAACTGGATAATTTTAACCCCGCCCGCAATAGCAGCCTTAGCCCCTTTAAGATGGTCAAATTTAGGGTCAGTTACTAAATACAAATTAAAATCAAGTTTTAAGCGTTTGAAAAGTTTCGCAAAAAGAGTTTTTTCTAGTTCATAAACTTGGAAGCGAAGCTTTTTAAATGTTTTGCCCACTTTTGGCGCGGTTAATTTAGAAAACTCCTCCAGCACCCGCAACGCTTCTTGCACCCGTTTAATGTTAGCCGCAAATATATCTAGCAGTGTTTCGCGTTTTGCTTCAGATTTTGAAAAAGAATCTTTACCCACATCTGTTGAAATTTTGCGATTATTTAAAACTCCCAGCTCTTTCGCCAACAGTCTCAACTCTGACCGGATATGCTTTAGCCCCCCTGTTGTTTTCTTATCTTCTAAAACAAACCTGGCAATCTCCTCAACAACTCGAACACCCTCAACAGCGCGGTTGATATTGGCATCAATGATTCTATAGCTCATACTTCACCCACTGCTCCGGATCAACCCGCAGGTTTTGCACCGACATACCCCAGTGCAGATGCGCACCAGACGAAACACCAGAGTTGCCACTATAAGCAATCACTGTCCCTTTGGTCACCATAGCTCCTACTTCAGCTGCAAATTTTGACAAGTGAAAATATAAAGTGTGAATGCCGTGGCCGTGATCTAAAACCATGGTCCCGCCAAAAGCCTTAAGCTTATCAGCAAAAACAACTTTGCCAGAATTGGGGGCAAAAACTTTGGTGCCGATTGGTACAGCTAAATCAAGACCGCGATGGGTACCCGAGCGCTTGCCATTTATAATCTGCAAATGGCCAAATCCTTGAGAAATTCTAGCCTGACAAGGATAAGCAAACTTGCCTTGCCAAAGCCGCTTTGATCCTTTCTTGACCAAAACTTTTTCAATTTTTCCCCATTCATTATTGATAATTTTAGGAGAACGCAGCTTATCCCGGCTTGGTTTTAAAGTATATCGAGTCGCAAGAAACTTTGTCTGCCAAACTTTAATGTTTTTTGTTTGTTCAACAATTTTTCCGTCTGTCTGAGTAATGATTAAACGCAGGTCATAATGACCAACTTTTTGGTTGGTCGGCACGCCGACTATGCCAACAAAAACATCACCGTCCGGATAAAGCTTAAACTTTTGACCAAGAAATTCTGCACGGATATCCTTAATCCCAGCTAACGGTACTTTTATCTCAAGAACCTTCCCCTGCCAGGCGATTTCAGGCGTAACGGAAACAGAAAAAGGAGTCTCTGCCATAGCAAAAGCGGCCATCAAAAAAAAAGCTAAAATCAGGCTTAAAAATCTTTTCATCACCCCTAATATTATCATAAAAAATACCCTTGACAAAATAGCAAACAATCCGTTATAATTAAAACTCGCCGATAGAAAGGAGGGATTGAAGACTGAAATCGGTACCCAATATGGGATTGTACTTTCGACCAACCCCCTCCCCATGAATAAATTCTAATTTCTAAATTCGAAAATTAGATACTGTTTAGTATTTCGACATTAGAATTTCGAGTTTCGCCC
>JBDRMQ010000002.1:0-2236 GCA_043811955.1 bacterium
TCTGATTCAGGGGCGCCATAGACCGCCAGTGTATTTGGTCCCACACCTAATGAGGTCATCTGCTCATAAACAAAATTCTTCGCCCCCTGCCCCAGGCTAACCGTGGTAATCACAATAAAAACACCGATCACTACCCCCAACGTAGTTAAACCGGATCGAAGAGGATTAGCTTTAATAGCCCGAAAGGCAATGGGAAGGCTTTCAGCGATTCTCATCAGAAATTATTTGGCCGTCTTTAAGATGGATGTTGCGCCGGGTTTGAGCCGCAATATTTAAATCATGGGTAACCATAACGATTGTAACCCCTTCACTGTTTAACTGTTTAAAAAGGCTAATGATCTCTTCGCCTGATTTTGAATCCAGATTTCCGGTCGGCTCATCAGCAAAAATAATTGCCGGGTTATTGATCAAAGCCCTGGCAATCGCTACCCGTTGACGCTGGCCGCCGGAAAGTTCTGGCGGTTTATGGCTCATCCGGTCAGACAAACCAACTTTTTGAAGGAGCTCTTCAACTTTTGGCCGCCGCTCAGAGGCCGGAATTCCAGTATATGCCAGGGGAAGCTCAACATTTTCCGCTGCAGTCAGGCGAGGAAGGAGATTAAAAGTTTGAAAAACAAAACCTACACGTTTGCCCCGAATCTCTGCCAGCTGGTTATCATCTAAGGTTGAAACATCTTCATTATCAAGCAAAACTTTACCCGAGGTGGGACGGTCTAAACAGCCTAAAAGGTGCATTAAGGTCGATTTGCCGCAGCCAGAAGGACCAACTAAAGCTAAGAATTCTCCTTTTTGGATTTCAAAAGAAACTCCCCGCAAAGCATTAACAATTACCAGTCCAAGCTTATAATCTTTAATCAAGTTTTCAGTTTTAACAACAGCAGGCATTTATTTTATAACCTTAATCTTGGCCCCATCTTTGAGCTTATCCAGCGAGGAAACAGCAACTTTTTGGCCCTCTTTAAGTCCAGAGAGGATCTCAACTTTTTCCAGGTCTTTAAGCCCCAATTCCGCTTCCACTAACTTGACCCGACTGCTGCTTATCACATAGATCACTCGTTTGCCAGCGCTTAAGGCAATTGCCTCGCGCGGCACAGTCAGAACATCATCTTTCTCTCCAGTAATAATTTCAGCATAAACAGACATATTGGGCTTAAGCACTTCAGAACCATCTTCAAACTCAACCCTTGCCCTAAAGATTAAATCTTCTTCGTCCATCCTCACCCTGCCGCCAACTTTTTTTAAGCCTGCTTCCTTATTGATCCAGGTAACCGTACCAAAGAACTCTTTTTCCTGATAAGCGTCTGTGGTAAACCTGACTCGTTGGCCAATTTTTATTTTCGCGATATCAACTTCGTCAACCTGGATCTCAACCCAAGGGTTATCAATATCAACTACCGTTAGCACCGGCATCCCCGGGGAAACTGTTTCGCCAAGAGTAACCGCTTTTTCAGTCACAATCCCTGAGATCGGCGCGGTCACCGCTGCGTTTTGCATATTCAATTTAGCTTGCTCCAAATCCCGCTGGCTGACAAAGCCTTGGCGATAAAGGGATAGCAAACGCGTATATTCACGTGCCGCCTGCGTATAGCCCTCAAGCTTAATGAGTATTTGGCCTGCTTGGACACGATCACCCTCCTTAACCCCGATCCAACCTACTCGGCCAGCCATCTGGGCACTGCCAAGGTTCACTGAATTAGCTTCAATCATACCGCTGGCAGAAACAGTAGAAAGAATTTTCTCACGTTTGACATCAACGGCTTTAACCTCAACTCCTCCACCAACCATCTTTGAAAAAACAAAAAGGAGTAAGATAATTGCGGTAACCCCCACGCCAATCATGACTTTTTTGTTCTTAAACATCCCGCTCCCCCTTTAATAGATTTTTTGGCCCACGGCATTATTGAGCCACGCCTTAGCAATTTGCAGCTCATGTTGGGCCCTTAAATATTCAATTCTGCCCTGGGTCAAACTCACTTGCGCATCAATCACCTCAAGGTTACTCCCCAAGCCAGCTTTGTAGCGCTGCTCAGCTACCTGGTTATTCTCAAAAGCCAGGTCAAGAATATTTTGCGCTGCGATTAAATTTTCATTGGCTGATTTTAATTTAAAATTGGCATTCTTGACCTCAACAGCCACCGCGCGACGGATAGTAATCTCTTCCAACTCCTTAACCTGCGCTTTGGCCTCGGCCTCTTTTAAACGGTTAAAGGTCGCTGTCCCGTCAAAAATATTCCAG
>JBDRMQ010000003.1:0-8311 GCA_043811955.1 bacterium
TCAGTCATACCGGCAGTAGCAGAAAGTTGTGGCAGAAAAGTAGAAAAAGATTTCTTGTAGCTCCACTCGGCCCCCTCTAAACTTTTCTGGGCGCTGACCAGCTCGTTATTATTTTTGTCAGCTAGCGCCCTGGCTTCCTGCCAGTTAATGGCCTCTGCCAGCGGCGCCAGGACAGTGATTACCAATAAAACAACTAAGAGCTTTTTCACGGCTATATTATACGTTAACGACAGGGTTTTTCATCGGCTTTTTTTTCGTGCTGTCGCATCTTGCGCCCCATTTTTTTAAATCTTTCCCGCTGTTCAGGGGTGAGCATCTTCTTAAGTTCAAGCAAAGAATCGATCCGTTTTAAGTGTATCTTTGTATTAACCGCTTCTACTTTAGTAATTTCCTGGTGGATCTTCCCTCTATTAGGCGAGTCTTTCTCCAGCTCCTGGCGGACAATATCCATATATTTCTTTACTTCTTCGTGATGCTTTTTCATCTCTGACTGCATCTGTTTATTATTGCTCATAAACTTGTCTTTTTGCTCATCGGAAAGGTTAAGCTCCTTGCACATGCGCTCTGCCATTTTATCCTTATCAAAACCACGATCCCTCCACCCCATCGCCTGGACCTGGGACACTACCAGCAAACAAACCAATAAACCAACAATTATTTTTTTCATTTTTACTACCTCCCTAATCTTGCTTCTACCCTATCGCGTACCACAGGATGTCTCATACTGTGGCCCAACTTACCTAGCTAAGGTTGAGACAACCTTAGCTACGCAGTATAACCTATTAGACAGTCTATCTTTCCAAAAGGTTCCCTGAAATTTTGGCTAAAAACTGACGATTAATAAGTATGAGAGAAGAGATCTCGGGTGTTATACCAAGAATGTCGTTGCGCACAATGCTTTACCATCGTGAGTTTCTGCAACGCCTTTATCAATTAGGCACAAGCGCTCGAGAACAGCGGGAAAGCAACTTTCAACTAATTATTGACCCAGACAATAAACACTTACACTTTCCCCCGACAAGTCAAGGGGGCATTACATTTGTTTATCCACAACCTTTGGAGAGGAAAAGCGACCAACGTGAACCTGACGATACAGAAAACATAAAAACTGTTTACATGAATGTGCACAGTCATCCCAGCTGCCTTCGTCCAGGGCGAACCGATCCAAACGAAGACTTCGGCCGATGGAAAGTATTTTTTCCGTCCAAGATTTACGTTGCTCTCTCACTTCCGGTGAAATAAACGGATTGGTTTTTGTTCCATGGGAAAGAGCCGAACTTCTATTGTTATTGGTGCAATTTCCACCTGGTTTTTATCTTGAATCGGCCGCAAAGGATATTCACAATCGTGCATATCGGACTTTCTGGAAAGAACTTGTCAATAATTACCGGCAAACCCAAGATGGAAAAACTGCCTGGATTAAGGCATCTGTTGCCGCCTTTTCTCCTGGTTCTGATCCATCGGCCAATTCAATTGTGCAGTGCTATCAATTTCCCTTTGATTGTACGGAAAAAGATTTCTTTTTATCAAATCAAAGAAAAGCAATCTCACCTTGCTACCCACCTGGCAGATTAAATTTTAAAGGTCCCTCTGCAGTCCAAAAAACACAAATAGCACAATGGCAACAAATAACCAGGGTTGCTAATGATTTGCTCGCAAATCCTCATCTTGAGAGCTTCTTGTTAGGGGAACCTATTCCCAACCCTATGGATTCACTTTCTAACGAAAGAAAAGACAAATATTTTGAATTGTTGAAAAGGGGCGGGGAAAGTGTTAAACGCTGCCTGAAAAATCGAATATCGCTAAAGGAAGAAATGATGAGATGTTTAGTCCATCAACTCGTAACTAGAAATTTTCTCGAAGCTGAACTCTTTGGTGAATTAGGATATTATGCTTTGCCCAAAGAACTTGAGAGGGTTGGGTCTTTACAACTTTTTACCATAGCCGATCTTAGCGTAAAACTCAACACTCACCCAGTAACCCTAAAAAACATGCTTGCTGCGGGTAAACTAATTCCCGATTTTATACTTCAGGTTGGAGCAGAAGTTGAATACGTTTTTCTGGAAATTCCTAGACTCGATAACAGTTGCTGAAAATAGTGCCTTGAAAAAAAGCATCCCTGTAACTTGAGCTTGCCGCATTACACCATAGAATTCACAAACACAGGGTGAGGATGCATTATCCAAACTATGCTATAATTAATGTAATGCTTAAGAACTCAAAATTATTAAACCTCTTTGACCGGCAAAAACTTAGCCTAAAGGAATCCTTAAAAATATTTGAGTCCCTTTGGAAAGAAGCGGTTGCCTTCAAAGTATTGCCCTCAAAAGATCCGCTGGAAGGTCTT
Source organism: bacterium (assembly GCA_043811955.1). Lineage (GTDB taxonomy): Bacteria > Margulisbacteria > WOR-1 > O2-12-FULL-45-9 > O2-12-FULL-45-9 > JBDRMQ01. The sequence continues at coordinate 2,348 of JBDRMQ010000003.1, forward strand.
GATGCCGATATCAGAACGGCCAAGATCCTTAACCAATGTTTGAAAAACTCCTAGAAAAAATTGCCGTAATTTTCAGCAAAAACCATATCCCCTATATGATCATCGGTGGACAAGCGGTTCTACTCTACGGGGAACCTCGCCTAACTAGAGATATTGATATCACGCTGGGCCTTTCAATTGACAAACTACCTGAAATATTAGATATCGCCTCAAAATTAAAGCTGGCTGCTCTGCCGGAAAACCCAGCGGATTTTGTAAAAAAGACCTGGGTCCTTCCAGTCGAGGATGCAAAAACAAAGATTCGTATTGATTTTATCTTTTCTTTTACCCCTTTTGAAAAACAGGCTATCGCAAGGGCAAAAGACGTAAAAATTGGTCGTGGGACCGTCAAATATGCTTCTGCAGAAGACGTAATTATCCACAAGATTTTTGCCGGCAGAGCACGGGACATTGATGATGTTAAAAGTATTCTTCTAAAAAACCCTGATTTAGATATCAATTACATAGAAAAGTGGCTCAAGGAGTTTGCTAAACTATCGGAAGAAAAAAATCTTTTGGCGCTATTCAAAAGTTGCTTTAACTAGGCCAGACAAACACACAAGAGACCCCACCTCCCAATCCGTCGTTTTTCGTTTTTCCCTGAAATTTTGCCAGGATTTTGACGATAAATATATGGAGAATACTATTATGAAAGTATCAAGAGAAATCACAAGAAGGACAGCTCTAGCTGCCTTATTCGGTGCAGCAGGGCTAGCTCTTAACAAAGCATCTCATAAGTTAGGCATCAGTTGCACGCCTTCTTTTATCGCTCCTCCTAGAGAACCCCGCGCAGCACAAGTAGAATACAGCCCATTGGTTGATGCCCCAGAATCCTCTCTCCCAGAGTTAACCCTAGATCAAGCCACCGGCTTAATCGCTCTGCATGGCCTAAGAATTACTTGGGCTACTTTGAGAATGTTTGGCGCATGCATTGTTGGACAAGATGATTGCATTGGCGGTGATATCCAAAGTGCGATAGATGATTTGCAAAATGATGGTTTTCGTTCCTTTCATATATATGGAAGCATGACCTTTGACCGAATGAACGAAATCCGAAACGCGCTGCTTAACAAAAGCTTGCCCCCACTTATCGTTAGTATTGACCAAGAAGGTGGGATCGTCAGTCGTCTTAGCTGGATGCCTAGCCTACGCTTTATCTCTGCTTACATGTTACGCAGATCAGGGGATCCCTTACTTGCCAAAGAAGCTGGTTATATTACTGGACAATTATTGGCTTTAAATGGGATCAACTTAAATTTTGCTCCTTTTGTTGACTTGCATGCTTACAGCCCATATCGCAGATTCGCCGATAATTCTCAAGAAATAGCCCTTTATGCAGGGGCATTTGCCCAAGGTCTTCAGGCCGCCGGCGTGGGCGCTTGCGCAAAACATTTCCCTGATGGCTCTGCTGAACAAAATGCTCACCAACAGCTTGGTAGAGTATCTTTAGCCCGACAAGAGTTAGAGGTTGTCGAAAGATACCAACCCTTAATAAAGCAAGGCTTATCAGCCATCATGGTAGACCATGATATTTTCATGCAAGTCGACTCCCAAAATCCGGCGTCTTTATCGAGAAGATGGATAACCGAAATCCTTAGAGAGGAAATGGGTTTTGATGGCTTGGTTGTAACAGATGCCCTGGGTATGGGCGGACTGCGCGAAGTAGCTACTTATGAAGAAGCAATTCTTAGAGCTTTTAAAGCAGGGGCAGACCTTTTGTTGTCTAGCGGACCTACTGCTAGAAATGTTTTAATGCAAGCGGTGGCAAGAGGAGAAATATCAGAGCAAAGAGTTTTTGAGTCGGCCGAAAGAATTCAAAGATTCGTGCAGCGTTTCCCGATTGCACTGCCAGTAGCTAATAAAGCCGGATTAGAACAAGCATTAACAGAACAAGCCCAAGCCCTCTATCAAAGACTTAACAGATAGCCCTTACCTATCAAAAACATAATCCGTCAAAACCGCACCGCTGGCTGGCTCACTATTATCAAAAACATATGAAACCAACACATCATCACGATTATTAATCGCTTGATAATACGATTGAACGCCAAAGAGGCTCAAGAAAACAACTAAAACCGTCAGCGCGGCAGCAATAGCCAGTTTTGGAAAGTAATACACGCGTTTGTGAAAGATTGAAGCATAAGCCTGATCAAAGTTAATTTTTGGACTAACCTGTTTGAGTTGACTAATATATTCATCATAGCTTAGGCTCGGAACCTGGAAACCGCGACGTTTAGTCGCAGGTTTCCTGAAATTATTATTATGTTCTATCATGATCTTTCAACTCCTTTTTCAAAATCTCTTTAGCTCGATGCAAATTTGACTTAACCGTACCAACCGGCAGCTTCAGCATCTCCCCTATTTCTTCAAGCTTTTTTTCTTCCACTTCTGCCAAAACCAAAATCATCCGTTGTCTTGGATTTAACTTCTTCAATGGCTCAAACAAGCCATCTCCATCCTCCTTCTCCTCTGCATCTTCCTTTCTCAATAATTCAAGTGTCCTTTTAAACCAAGAGTATCTCTGTTGCTTCTTCACAAAATTAATCGCAGTATTAGCCGCAATCCGATAAATCCAAGTTTCAATCTTGGCCTGACCACGGAATTTTGACAAAGCTTGGTTAATTCTTAAAAAGATTTCTTGAAAAAGATCTTCTCGATCATGCTGGCTAGCGACATAGCGCGAAACCAGCCGCCAAACCAACTCTTTGTGATCATCGTAAACTTTAGAAAAATCCACTTGCGTTCAGCCCCCCCACTAGCTATTATATTAGACAATTAAGTAAGAAAAAAGGTTCCAAAGGAGAAAAACAATGAATGTTAATGAATCAGATTATAACACTTTAGTCGGGACAATAGGGGTTCTTTGCGGTATGGTCCTTTTTATTTTAATTTCAATGTCAATTGGCCAATTAGCCGGGATCCCCAATGTCAGCAAACTTTATCTAATAAACCTAATCCCGAAATCACTCATTAGCCTGGCAGGCATGTTCCTCTTGATCGTTTGGTCGCCGATCTTTTTAGCTGGAATCTACACCCTGGGCCACCGGGGTGTTGTCGGGATGTCGGGACATTTAGTCAATTATGGAATATATCGCTATGTCAGAAATCCCATGTACTCAAGTCTTTTCTTTATTATTTTAGGATTAGCTTTCGTGACTAATAGCACGGGAATTTTGATTGCCGGGCTTATTTGGGCGATTGTCTCTGTTTTTGAATGCGAGCGAGAGATCAAGGGATTGGAAAAGCGTTTTGGCAAAGATTATAAAGATTATGAAAAAAACACCCCATTATTTATTCCCCATTTCATCAAAATGCTGACCAGACAATAACTTGTTGTAATTAGTAAAAACTAATGTTCGCGTTAAAGTAATAGTTACTTTTACCATCAACAACTGAGACCCCAACTTTGGGCACAAAGTTTATCCAAAAACCTATTCCAACCTCTGCCCCAAGCTCAAGTCCATAAGCAGAAACATTGGTATTGGTGTTGGAATATTGAGCAAAAGGCCCCCCATAAATATCACCCACAAAAACATTGGGGCTCCACAAGCCTTGTTGAAGCTTTAATAAGCGGTGACTGTAGCTTAGGTCAAACCCATAGCCAGTGGTATTATTAATAGAAGAACGCAAAAGCCCTCGCACGTTGCGGATCCGATCAAAATCACGATAGCCGCTAAGTGATAAATTAAAACTGCTCTCACTAAACAAATAGCGCTGGCTTAAATCAAGGCTCACGCCACCATCAGAAATATCGCTTTGAGCTAACGAAGAGACCTTATAGTTAGGCCAAGCATAGTCAACCATCACCCCTGGCATAGTCTCTTCAAAATCAGTTTTAAGCATCAACAAAACTGCTGAAAGACCAGCGCGATAAGAATAATAAGCTGGCAAGGTCAGGGTTAAATAATTTTTGCGCTGGTCAACAGTAAAAACATTTGAATAACTCACATAGACCGGCAAAAACATCTTGGAAAAGAGCATAAAATCAAGGCCACCATCTGTCCCATAAAAAATTCCATACTGGTTATAACCTAATCCATCTTGGCCAATTGCTAGGGCAGGAAAAAATCGGGTCGACGGCATTAGAAAATAGCTAAGATTTCGGCTTAGGGCAGACTCACCGCTGAGCGGTTCTAAGGAAAGCGAAGAAACCTGCTCGTCGGGCATAGGGGTTGGGTTTAAAGATCGTGGTTTCCTATCTTCATAAACATATTCCCCATTATTTTCTACTCCAACAAAATACAATTTATCATCAACAACCAAGCCATCGCTGGCATAACTGCTATCTGTTAAGTTAACAAGCTGACCAGATAGTAAATCATACTCATAAATAGACAAACGCTTATCATAATTAGCTGTAAAATAAAGTTTATTTTCAACAACTTTAATTTTTACTTCGTGCCAGGGAGATTTAACAATTGGCTCAAAAGCCAAAGTATTAATATCAAATTTGCTGATATTCCAAGACCCGAGCTGGTGCTTGGCGGAAACAATAAATTTATCGCCATAAGGCTTAAGCTCTCCTATCAATTGATCAACCTCGGCAATTTTGCGCTTTTCCCCGGCTTTAAACTCCCAAATTTCAGAGCCATAGTGGCTCTTTTGCTCCTTAACATAAATAATTTTGCCCCCTGGCATAACGACAAAATCATTCAATTCATCCTTAAAGATAAATCGCTTTTGGTTAGACTTTTGGTCAAGCTCATAAACCAACGCGACAAAACCTGAGGCATCGAGGTCAACATTAGGATAGTTAGGCACAACATCAACTAAAGCGCAGTAATAAGAACCTTCAACTTTCTGCACTGAGCCAATTAGCTCTGCCAAGTCAGAAAAAACAACTCTCTCCTGGCCTGTTTTAGGATCAAATTCAATAATTGAGCGATGACTGTTGTAATCAAAAGGAGCGGCAAACAAATAATCCTGCCTAACATACACTAATTTCCCGGCCAGGTCATTTAAATCTTTGGCCAAAGAGTAGCCAGGACCTTTTTTAATTCGCTCCCCTTTTATCTTCCAACTTAAAGCTTTAGTTTTTTCATATTTATGCCACTCGGCAAATAAACGAGGAAAGGTCTTGCCATAGACACACCAAGCCGCGTCATCAATGCCATAAGCTGGATAAAGCGAGCCCACATATGGGATCCAGTAATAATAGCCGAATAATTTAAAGAACCTAGCCAAGCTTTCTTCACCATATTGATCAGCTAAAAATCGGACAAAAGCCCCACCATAAAGATAGTATGAACCTTGGGGATAAGAGGAATTATTATAGTTGGCTTGTAATGGTGAAGGGAGCTGGTCAGCTTGGGCCTTGGCCGCCATAATCGCGTCAAAATAACCACTGCTGAGCCTCCCCTCATAAGGGCTAAGCTGGGACTCTCCATAAACAGTAATCCCCTCAAGCAGCCACATTGGAATATTAACATTAGGTGAAAAAGAATTACCAAAGATTGTGGTGTTTAATCTGGCTTGACCTGAAACATTGGTTAATTGGTTCATATGGATCAACTCATGGACAGCAACTTTTCGCAGCCAGCTTTGGTCAAAGCCAGCGGCTGGGGCATTAGAAAAAATCCCGATCTTATAATTGAGCGAATCAGCATAACCATTAGCCATTAAACCAGGGTCTTGCAGAATGACTCGCGTTTTAAACTGTTGGTTATTCCCTGTCAGTTTTTTGATCTTGAGCTGATATTTTTCTAAATAGTGCAAGGTTTCACTAGCTTTTTGCTCATAACCTTGGGGATAAAAAAGCGTGAAGTCGGCTGTTTCGTAAACTTGCCAGTCTAAAATACCGGCAAGGGAATTAGAGGCAAGAGACAAGAACCAAATAACAAAAATAATTTTTGTCCTCATTATCTAATATTATACCAAACTCCCTTGCAAAAGCACGATTAAAGCTATAAAATTAAGCCAAATTCA
>JBDRMQ010000004.1:0-10035 GCA_043811955.1 bacterium
CATGAGACCTTGTCCGCAAAAAATGCACTATGGTTTTGGCGAAAAATACCCTCAGCATCTGCGCTGGGTAACGAAAGATGGGCGGCATCATGGCCAGGATTTTCTCTGCCCAAAAGGGACCAGTATTATTGCTTGTGTTGACGGAGTTGTTTATGACCGCTCTTTTCATCGCGGGTTTGGCCTCTCTTTTTGGATAAAGTTTTGGTCAGGTGGGAAAACTTATCGTTTGATCCTGGCTCATCTTTCTAGAATAACTAATCGCAAAAAAGTTGGCGAAAAAATAAAAAAGACTGAAATGATTGGTTTAACTGGTGATAGCGGCTCTGCCCAGGGCCATCCGCATCTGCACCTTGAAGTCCAGGTTTTATGGGGTGGTAAGTCTTGGCGGCCGGTTAATCCAAGTTTTGTGACGCATTGCTAAAATCTTCTGGTTTCCCCCTCATATTTTTGCTAAAATATTAGAAAATTGTGCCCTCGTAGCTCAGTTGGATAGAGCAAGTGTTTCCTAAACACTAGGTCGCACGTTCAAATCGTGTCGAGGGCAAATTAAATTAATATGAACATTATCTTAATCGGCTTTATGGGAGCTGGGAAAACCGCTGTTGGTCAAAAGTTAGCGGCTGAGTTAGCCATGGACTATCTTGATACAGACGAATTGATCGAAAAAACAGAGCAAAAGACTATCTCAGAAATTTTTGCCAATGATGGCGAGGAAAGATTTCGCGAGCTTGAAACCAGAGTAGTAAAAACTTTGGGTGAATATGATAATTTTATCATTTCAACGGGCGGGGGGATAGTGCTGCGGCCGGAAAATGTGGCAGGCTTAAAAAAAGCGGGGCCGCTGGTTTTGCTTTGGGCTGAGCCAGAGGTTATTTACGAGCGCGTCCGAGCTGAATATCATCGACCCTTGCTTAAAGTTAGTGAGCCATTGGCTGAGATCAAAAAGATTTTAAATGATCGCGCTAAGACATATCATCAAGTAGCTGACTTAAAAATAGATACATCAGAATTGAATGTATCGCAAGTCACTGAGGAGATAAAACAATGGCTAAAATCAAGGTAGACTTAAAAGAACGCAGCTATGAAATAATCGTTGGTAATAATATTTTGACTGACCTTGGCGAATTAATTGAAAGAAATAAATGGGGCCGAGAAATATTTATTATTACTGACCCTGTGGTCAATGGCCTTTATGGAGAGGGCCTGACAGGGGCACTTAAAAACTTTACCGTGCGCACTTTGATCGTGCCTTGCGGTGAGCGTTTCAAAAACTTGCGGGCCATGACAAAATTATATAATGGTTTGGTGAATCTTTCGGCTCATCGTGACGCGTTAGTTATTGCCTTGGGGGGCGGGGTCATTGGTGATATCGCGGGCTTTTTAGCGGCTACCTATATGAGGGGCTTAAGTTTTATCCAGGTGCCGACGACCTTGTTGTCTCAGGTCGACGCGGCGATTGGGGGAAAGACCGGAGTTAATCATCCTAAAGGGAAGAACTTGATTGGGGCTTTTTATCAGCCAAAACTAGTTTTGATCGATGTCCAGACCTTGACCACGCTGCCGGCCAGGGAATTGCGCACAGGTTTGGCTGAGGTGGTTAAATATGGCGTGATGCAAGATTATGATTTCTTTAAGTTTTTAGAAGAGAACGCGCATCACCTCAACACCAAAGCTTTTGGCAAGCCAGACACCAAGCGGGCCGCGCTCAAAGTTTGGGAAATTATCGTGACAGAATCAGCTAAGATCAAGGCTAAGGTCGTGGCTAAAGATGAAAAAGAAGCTGATTTGCGCATGGTCCTTAATTTAGGCCACACCGTTGGCCATGCGCTTGAGACCTCGACTGACTATAAGGTTTTTAATCACGGCGAAGCTGTGGCAATTGGCTTGGTAGCGGCAGCAAAAATATCAGAACTGCTCGGTTTGCTTGAAACAAAATCAGTAGCAAGGATCGAGGACCTTTTGAAAAAACTTGGACTGCCGACAAGTGTCAAATCTTTGTCGATCAGGAAAATCTTAAGGATTTTAAAGATCGATAAAAAAGTAAAAGGCGATCGGGTCAATTTTGTTTTGCCCGAAAAAATTGGCAAAGTGATAATTAAGGACGATGTCCCGATTGATATTATCAAAAAAGCCTTGAAAGGGATTGGCTGCAAATGAAAAGTGTTGCTGAACAATTAGCGATTATCAAGCAGGGGATTGCTGAGCTAATACCCGAAAAAGAGCTCATTAAAAAGCTGAAAAAAGGGCAGCCCTTAAAAATTAAATGGGGGGCTGATCCATCGGCTCCGGACATTCACTTGGGACACACGGTTGTTTTGAATAAATTGAAACAGCTGCAAGATTTAGGGCATGAAGTCATATTTTTAATTGGTGATTTTACGGCGATGATCGGGGACCCAACTGGAAAAAATGAGACCAGAAAGCCTCTTGCTCGAGCGGAAATTGAAACCAATGCAAAAACTTACCAAAAACAGGTTTTTAAGGTTTTGGACAAACGAAAGACCAAGGTTGTTTATAATTCAAACTGGCTTGGGAAGCTAAAGATTGAAGATGTTATTGCGCTCTCTGCTAAATATACAGTGGCCAGAATGCTTGAGCGGGATGATTTTTCTAAGCGGTTTAAAAATGAACAAGCAATTTCTATTCATGAATTCTTGTACCCACTTTTTCAAGGCTATGATTCTGTTGAACTAGCGGCGGATCTTGAGGTTGGCGGGACAGACCAAAAGTTTAACATGTTGGTTGGTCGGCAATTGCAGCGCGAATCGGGCCTTGAGCCGCAGGTAGTCTTAACTTGTCCGATTTTAGAGGGCACTGATGGCGTCCAAAAAATGAGCAAGTCCCTTGGTAATTATATCGGCATCACTGAACCAGCGCAGGAGATTTTTGGCAAAGTTATGTCTATCTCTGATGAGCTTATGCTTAAATACTACGAGCTTTTGACAAGTGAAAACCTTGAAGCCGTAAAGACCATGCATCCTAAAGAGGCCAAACAGAGGCTCGCGACAATTTTGGTTGAAAGATGCTATGGCAGCCGTGAGGCTGACCGGGCTTTGGCTGGCTTTGAAGCTGTTTTTAAAAATAAAGAAGCCCCGCAAAAAATCCCGGTCAAGAAATTACCTTATGAAAATTTACCAGCTTATAAATTATTAGTTGCCGGCGGATTGTCTTCTTCTTATTCTGAGGCCAAGCGGGTGATTGATCAGCGAGGCGCCAAACTGGATGGGGAAGTAATTGTGGATAAAGATCAAGCAATAGATTTGACCAGGGAAAGATTGCTGCAAAAAGGAAAAAGGTTTTTCTTGAAAGTTAAAAAGGGCTAATAATGAAAATTTTGCTTTTTGGTATTACTGATTTTTGTACGAATATCCTTGATAAGCTTGTTCAAGCGAAATATGATGTTTGCGGCCTGGTTGTTAATGCTTCTAATAACATAGATGTTCAGGAGATGAAGACCTTAGCTCAGGCGGCTAAAATTCGCTGTTTTGAGCCGGCCAAAGTAAAAGACCCTGTCTTTATCGCTGAGATCAAAAAAAGTTGCCAGCCTGACGTTATTTTGGTTTTTACTTATGACCAGTTGATCCCTGCCCAGCTTTACTCGCTGGCCAAAATCGCGGCGATCAATATGCATCCTTCTGCTTTGCCCAAATATCGGGGCTGTCACCCTTATTTTTGGCCAATTGCCAATGGCGAGAAGTATACTGCCTTAACTTATCATTATTTAACTGACCAATTTGATACTGGCGATATTATTGCGCAAGAAACAATAGCAATTGAGCCAAGCGATACTTCTGGGATAGTGATTGAAAAACAAAAACAACTCTCCTGGGAAATGCTGCGGTCAATCTTGCTTGAAATAGCTAAAACACAAAAAGCGCCAGCCGCCACCCCTCAACCCACCGGTGATTTTATTGGGGCGCCCCGAGTTAAGCTGCCTGATTATTTTGTGGATTGGGCCTGGCCCAATAAAAAGATCCTTGACCGGATTAGGGCCCTTAATCCTTTTTCCGCTGCTTTCACTATATATAAAGGGGTTCACCTTGGGGTTTATCAGGTTGAAGTGGTTGAAACCACTGCCCAAGCTTTGCCTGGGACAATTATTGAGTTGCGGGAGATGGGCCCAGTTGTTAAGACTAGAGATGGGGCCTTGCTGCTGCGAATTATTGTGGTGGGCCGGAAATATCTTTTGTCTGGCGATGAATTTATCAAAAGGGAGGGGGTCAAGGTCAATGAAAATTTTAGTTATTGGCGCTGACGGACAATTAGGGACTGATCTGGTTAAAATTATCCCGCCAGCAGAGCTGATTGCTCTAACCATTAAAGATATTGATATTACTGATCGAGAGCAAACTCATCAAGTCATTAAAAAATATCAACCAAGTATTGTTATAAATACAGCTGCTTATCATAATGTTGATAAATGTGAGGATGAAGTTGAGGCTGCTTTTCGCGTCAACACTTATGGGGTCAAATATTTGGCTGAAGTTTGCCAAGGGCTTGGCGTGGCCTTGGTCCAGCTTTCAACTGACTATGTTTTTGCCGGGGACAAGAGGAGTCCCTACCTAGAATCTGATGTAGCCAACCCCCAGTCAGTTTACGCAATTTCAAAGCTGGCCGGTGAACAGTGTGTTAAGTATCACCTGAAAAAGTATTTTATTGTGCGCACTACTGGGCTTTATGGCGTGGCGGGGTGTTTGGGCAAGGGGGGGACAAATTTTGTTGAAGGGATGATTAAGCGGGCGGCGGCCCAAGCTGAGTTGCGAGTAGTGAGTGATGAAATACTTTCTCCAACCTATTCCCTTGATCTGGCGGAAGCAATTTATTCCTTAGTTCAAACTAATAACTTTGGCTTGTATCATGTTGTGAACGCTGGACAGTGTTCCTGGTATGAGTTTACGGTTAAAATTTTTGAGCTTTTAAATAAAAAAGTTTCAGTCAAAGCTGTTACGGCCAAAGAATTTCAAGCCAAGGCAAAAAGACCAGGCTATTCAGTCCTGGAAAGTAATAAACTCAAAAACAAATTGCGCCCTTGGCAGGAGGCCTTAAAAGCTTATTTAATGGAAAAGGGTTACTTGTGAAAATCGCCATTGTTCATGATTTTTTAAACCAGTTTGGCGGGGCAGAGAGGGTTGTTTCAGCCTTTAATGAAATCTGGCCTGAAGCCCCAATTTTTACCTCTATTTACGATGAAACTAAAATGCCGGCCAATTTCCAAAAAATGGATATTAGGGTCTCTTTTATGCAAAAACTTCCTTTAATTATGAAATTCTTTAAACTTTATTTTTATTTTTATCCCATAGCCTTTGAAAAATTTGATTTGAGCGAATATGATGTGATTCTCTCTTCAAGTTCAGCTTTTGCTAAAGGGATTAGGAAACGGCCCGACCAGCTTCATGTTTGCTATTGCTATACCCCTATGCGTTTTGTTTGGCGTTCAGAGGATTATTTCAAACGGGAAAGGGTCCCAGGTTTTGTCAAATGGTTCCTCCCTTTTTTACTTGAGCCCCTTAAACGTTGGGATATTCAAAATTCAACAGGTGTTGATTATTTTCTGACCAGCTCAAAAACAGTGGCTGAGCGGATCAAAAAGACTTATAAATGCCAATCTGATATAATAAATCCACCTGTTGAAGCGGGTTTTTTTAAGCCGATTAACCTGGATGGCGATTATTTTTTAGTTGTTTCCAGGCTAAATACTTATAAAAGGATTGATCTAGTTGTTCGTGTTTTTACCCAACTTGATCTACCCTTAAAAATTATTGGTAGTGGGCCTGATTTAAATAATTTAAAGGGAATTGCCGGCCCAAATATTGAGTTTTTGGGTTATTTAACTGATCAGGAAATTGCTCAGCACTTGGCAGCTTGTCGTGCTTTAATTTTTCCTGGAGAAGAGGATTTTGGAATTGTCCCAATTGAAGCAATGGCTTGCGGTCGGCCAGTTATTGCTTATAGAGCTGGGGGGGCAAAGGAGACAGTTCTTGATGAAGAGACAGGTATATTTTTTGATGAACAAAGTGAAGTTGCCTTGATGAAAGCGGTGCAAAGGTTTCAATTTATGACGTTTGATAAAGAACGCATCCGGCGACATGCCGAGCGCTTTGATAAAGAAAATTTTAAGCAGAAAATAAAAGATTATGTTGAAAAAAGACAAGGAATGAAAGCATGAAGGCTTTAATTACCGGCATTACAGGACAAGATGGTTCGTATTTAACAGAGTTTTTGCTGGAGAAAGGTTATGAGGTCCATGGTATTGTGCGCAGGGTCGCGCTAGAGGACCCTGACCACAGGCTTTGGCGAATTAGACATCTTTTGGACAAAATAACTTTGCACGCGGCTGCCATGGAAAACTACGCCAGCTTATTTAAAATTGTTGAAAAGATAAAGCCTGATGAATGTTATCATTTGGCCGCGCAGAGTTTTGTAGACTATTCGTTTAGAGATGAGTTTTCAACCTTTGATACGAACATTAACGGGACCCTTTATATGATCTCTGTTATTAAAGAAAAAGCCCCTCGATGCAGGTTTTATTTTGCTGGCTCAAGTGAAATGTTTGGTTTAGCAAAAGTTACTCCGCAAAACGAAGATACTCCTTTTCATCCCAGGTCACCGTATGGTATATCAAAAGTCGCCGGCTTTCACATCATCCAAAATTTTCGTGAAGCTTATAATCTTTATGCTTGCAATGGCATTCTTTTTAATCATGAGTCTCCCAGGCGAGGCTTTGAGTTTGTTACGCGTAAGATAACGACTGGGGCCGCAAAAATTAAAATGAATTTGGCCAAAAACTTAAAGCTTGGTAATTTAGAGGCCAAAAGAGATTGGGGCTATGCCGCTGATTATGTTAAAGCCATGTGGTTGATGCTGCAACAAGACAAACCAGATGATTATGTGATCGCGACCGGGGAAACACATACTGTTAAAGAGTTTGTTGAAGCTGCTTTTGCCTGTGTTGGCCTTGACTGGCGTGAGCATGTCTTGATCGATGAGACTTTTTATCGGCCGTCTGAGGTCAATCTTCTGCAAGGCGATTATAGTAAAGCAAGCAAAAAACTAGGCTGGCGGCCCCAAGTTGATTTTAAATCCCTGGTAAAAATGATGGTTGAAGCTGATTTGCAAATAATTCAAGGAAAAACTTAGTGGTAAAAAGGAAAGAGATGACGCAAAAAAACCAAAAATTTTCATGGATATTCGACCTTGCTATAGAAATACTAATTCTGGTCGTTATTTTTTTGATCCCCACAATTTTTGATCGCCGCTTAGGGATTGTTTTTTCCGGGACAAAAGCTGCTTGGATGCGTACTTTTGGCCTGGGAATTCTTTCTGTCTGGGCGATTAAAATAATTGTCACTGGCCGCCATCGCTTTATTCGATCGGCCCTTGATTGGCCGGTTGCCTCTTTTTTGTTGTGTACTACTGTGGCGACCCTGACCTCTGTCCATTTCTACACCAGTTTTATGGGTTTTTATGGCCGTTATGAAGGGTTAACCAGTTGGTATCTCTTTGGGCTTTTCTTTTTTGTTATAACGAATTTTATTAAAACAGGCCAGCAATTGCGGCGGATAATTGTTACGACTGTTTCTGCCTCAACCTTGATGGCCATTTATTCTGTTCTTCAGCGCCACTCCCTTGATCCATATATGTGGGGTGGAGTAGTGACCTGGCAGAGGGTTATTGGGACAATTGGCCAGCCAAACTTTTTAGCGGCTTATATGTTGATGGCCTTTTTTCTTGTCCTGGCTTTTTTCTTAATTGACAAGGGTGATTTTTCAAAGCCAATTGATTGGAGCCGGCAATTGCTCCCCCTAGCGTATTTTTTCTTTGCCCAGTTGATTTTTGTGGTGATGATCTATACTCTTGGGGCTGGTGATTTTTGGGTTTGGTACTTGGCCTTTTTTATCGTTACTCTTTTGGCCTTGTTATTTACTTTTTCATCTGAGCAGCTGCATCCCCTGGTCCTTAATGTTATTTTGAGCCTTAATCTCCTTTTAGTTTATATTTGTATTCTTTATACCCAAAGCCGTGGTGGCTACATGGGACTTTTTACCGGGGGGACCCTTTTTGCTTTGGTTTCAGGCCGCGGGATTATTTTTGCTCATTGGAGAAAGATAGCGGTTTTAGGCTCATTGATTATTTTGGTTTCCGCGCTGACCATGCTGCGGCCAGAGTTTTCTCCGTTTGAGCGATTTACCTCTGAAGTAACAACTATTTCAGACAGCTCTGTCGATGACGCTGGAGAGTCGAAGTTAGAACTTAAAGGAGCGGCTGGTTCGCGCGGAGAAACTTGGAAAAGTTCTTTTGGCATCATTGCCGACAACCCTGTTTTTGGGGTAGGGCCAGAAGTTTTAAAGATGGTTTTTCCTCGCTATGAAACAGACCTCTTTCGTTTTAAAGAAGCTTTTCATGTTAAGCAGGACCGGGCGCATAATGAAACCTTTGATGTCACAGTAACAAAAGGGCTGACTACTTTTTTTGTGTATTTATGGTTACTTTTTATGTTTTTCAAGGTTGGTTTTGATCAGGCTCACGTTTCTAAACCCGATGACAAATTAATTGTCGCCGGTCTTTTGGCTGGTGGGTTGGCTTTTTTAATCCAGAACCAATTTAGCTTTGGGGTAGTAGCTATTACCTCTCTCTTTTGGATGATGTGGGGAATGATCACGGTTGTGGGAAAGGAAGAGGCGGAAGGGATAGGAGAAGGAATAGGAAGAGGGGTAGGAAGAGGGATAGAGGCGGGAGATATCCCCTGGCTGCCGGTTGCCGGGGTTGTCCTTGTCGCGAGTGTTTTGACTTATTATTCTTTCTTTTCTTTTCGGGCCGATGTCCATTTTAAAACAGGAAAAACTTTTATGGAGGCGGGAAATCTAGAGGTCGCGGCTAGTGAGCTAGAAAAATCACTGACGATTCTTCCTTTTGAGGGGGGGGTGATCTCTCATTTAGGGATTGCTTATTTGAATCTTGCTAATAGAAAAGAGCAAGACAAAACCAATCTTGATAAGGCGATTAATATTTTAGAATATGGGACAAGGGTTGATCCCTACAATGCTGATAATTATTACATGTTGGCAAAAATTCACCTGATGTTGGCAAGCCGTGGAGATTTAGCCGCCTTAAAAAAAGCCCAAAAGTTAGCTGATCTGGCGATTAAGATCGATCCTTATTACGCTGAAGTCTACAATGTTCGCGGGCTGGTGGCTGAGCGCTTTGGTCAATTAGAGAAAGCCGCCCTTAATTATGAAAGAGCCTTTTTTATCAACCCTAATCTTGATGTGCCGATGCGCTCGCTAGAGAATTTGTATCGACGCACTGGTCGCCAGGGGGAGTTGGTTGGGGTTTTTGAAAAACTGTATAAGAAGTATGGGGCGTATCAATTTGTGCTGGAGCGCTTAATTGATTTCTCTTTAGAAAGCGGTGAAATTAGCCGGGCGGAAAAATTAGCCAAACGTCTAATTAACCTTGAAAACAAAAAAGAAAACCCGACTGCCTCAGGTTATCTTTTACTGGCTAAGATTGAGGTCAAACAAGGAAAAATTAAACCAGCCTTTGCTAATCTGCAGC
This sequence comes from bacterium, assembly GCA_043811955.1. GTDB lineage: Bacteria > Margulisbacteria > WOR-1 > O2-12-FULL-45-9 > O2-12-FULL-45-9 > JBDRMQ01. The sequence goes on from JBDRMQ010000004.1 coordinate 9,556, forward strand.
AAGCAATTATGACTGAGCCTAGAAATGTCGGGGCCCACAGTGAACTTGGGGGTGTTTATCTGCTTTTGGGCAATAAAGAGCGGGCGATTGAAGAGTTTGAGCAAGTGCTGCTTCTTGACAGCGGCAATCAACACGCTAAAAAAATGCTGGAGAAGTTATAGATGATACTGGTCGACGGCCTAATTGTAGCTTTTTCTTTTTTCTTGGCATATTTTTTAAGGTTTAAGATTTTGCTTTTTATTACTCCAGAGACAATCCCTCTTTTTCATGAATACACCACTGTTTTAATCTTTATCACCTTGATCTGGCTGGCTATTTTTCAGCTTTTGGGACTTTATGATAAAAAGAAATTGTCTGTTTTAATTGATGAAATCGCGAGTATCTTTTTGGCGGTAACGTTTGGCAGTTTAGCCTTGCTTGGTTTGCTTTTTTTGTATAAAGAATATTGGGTTTCTCGCTTGGTTATCTTAAACGCTTGGG
>JBDRMQ010000005.1:0-11334 GCA_043811955.1 bacterium
CTTGACGACGCTAATATTGGCCGTTTCGCCGAGATGATTAAAGATTTTTCTCTCGAGAGCCAGATAATTGTCATAACCCACAACAAGCGCACCATGGCAGTGGCTGACAATATCTATGGTGTGACCATGGAAGAACCAGGGGTCTCGCAAGTTATTTCAATGAAGCTGGCTGAAACAGCCCAGTAGAATTAAAAATGACAAATGTCAAATGTCAAATCAAGGTTTTATTATATAAAATAATTATTCCATTCCCGCTTTTGTATAATATTATAATTGTTGCGGGATCCCGACTCCTCGTCGGGGCATTTGTCATTTTCAATTTGACACTTGTCATTACCGCTGAGACAGCGGCAGCTCCAAGTCCCCTTTGGGCTAAATCAGGAATTGTCATTAACGACACCCTCGGGAATTCACCAGAACAAAAACCTAAAATAATCAGCGATCCTGCTGGCGGGTACATTCTGGTCTGGGAAGACGGCCGCGGCGGCGCGACCAATGTCTACGCGCAAAAACTAAGCGAGGCCAGCACACCCCTTTGGACAAACATGGGGATAGCCGTAAGCCAGAGCCCAAAAAATCAAAATTCCCCCCAAGTAATAAGTGACCAAAGCGGTGGGGCAATCATTGTTTGGCAGGATTTTCGCTCGGATAAAGCTGATATCTTCGCCCAAAAGATAAATTCAAGCGGACAGCTTGTTTGGGGAAACGTCGGCCTGCCAATTTGTACGGAAAAAAGCGGCCAATTCTCCCCGCAAATAACGTCTGACGGCGCCGGAGGGGCGATCATTGTTTGGCATGATTATCGCAGCGGCAAGGGTGAAGATATTTTTGCTCAAAAAATTGACAGTAAAGGAAACCTGCTTTGGCAGCAAGATGGCCTGCCAATCTCTACCGCTGCTTCTACTCAATGGTATCCGCAAATCAGCGGGGACGGCCAGGGTGGCGCAATTATTGTTTGGACAGACGGCCGGGCCGGGGCTGCTGACAATAATATTTACGCCCAACACATTAGCACTAGCGGCCAGACAATCTGGGAAAAGGACGGCATCCCAATTTGCTCTGCCCCCAAAAATCAAGAAAGACCAGTTATTCTAGGTGTTTCAGGCGGCGCGATTATTGCCTGGGAGGATTCTCGCTTTAATAACTTAGACATCTTTGCCCAAAAAATTACCAACGATGGCAACCCCGGCTGGGAAAAAGATGGTCGCCGCATCTGTCAAGCAAGCGGTCAACAAGAAAAACCAACCCTCTGCCCTGACGGCAATGAAGGGGTAATTATCGCCTGGACAGACTATCGCGCCCCAGCCAGTGATATTTATGCCCAAAGGGTCCAAGACAGCGGTAAAATACTTTGGGCAGAAGACGGGACTGTTATTTGCAGCTTCAAAGGCAATCAACAAGAACCAGCAATTGCAAAAATTGCCAAGAAAGAGGAATGGGTCATTGTCTGGGAAGATAAACGCAGCGGGGACGTCGACCTTTACGCCCAAAAAATCAACGCGGCCAGTACCCTCATGTGGCAAGGCTCTGGGATCGAGGTTGCCAAAGCCCAAAATTCGCAAGGGCTCCCAGCCATTGCCGCGTCGCCAAACAATGGGATAGTCATTGCCTGGGAAGACAAACGCTCTGGCAATTATGATCTTTATGCCCAAAAAATTTCGCAGGATGGGCTAGCTGGCTGGGGGGCTGCTGACAAAGCTATCTCAAATTCATTAGGTTCTGTCGTCCAACAAAAAGTTGACGCGGTCGACAATGGCCAAGGTGAGATTATCCTTATTTTCGAAGATGCCCGCTCAGGCTACTTAAATCTCTACGCCCAAAAAATAAATACGTTTGGCAATTTAAGCTGGGGACAAAACGGTCTCGCGGTCGCTAAAATCGAAGCCGACCAAAACAACGCCAAAATTATTCCAGACAATGTTGGCGGCGCGATTATCGCCTGGGAAGACCAACGATCAGGGGCAGGAACTTGCGTCAGGCTTCAACGGCTCAGTTCAACTGGCAAACATTTGTGGCCAACCAGCCAAACAGTTTGCCCGCTCAAAGCAAACCAGAGCAACCCAAAGCTTATTCCAGACGGAGAAGGCGGGGCCATTATCATTTGGCAAGATGACCGAAACTTAAAAAAAGGACCAGGGATATTCGCCCAAAGGGTCTCACCAGCTGGCCTTTCTTTGTGGGAGCAAAATGGGACCGCGGTCGCGGAGACAAACAATAATCAAAAGGACGCAGCTATCATCTCTGACGGCAGCGGCGGAGCAATTATCGCTTGGACTGATTATCGCCGTGGAGAGCGCAATCCAGACATTTATGCTCAACGAATTAATTCTCAAGGAGCGCCCCTCTGGGCCAAAGATGGTCTTGAGGTCTGCACAGCCCCTGATGTCCAAAGATCCCCCTATATTATTAAAGATAATCAAGGAGGGGCAATTATTTCCTGGACTGATAAAGGAGGGGGCAGTTATGATATTTATGCCCAGCGAATAAGTAGTTCTGGTCAAGCCTTGTGGCGAAAAGACGGGATCCCGATCAATCAAGCCAGCCGCTCGCAGCAAAACGCTAAATTCGCTAACAGTAAAATTATAGTCTGGGAAGATTATCGCTATGGCAACTGGGATATTTTTGCCCAGTCAGTTTCTGCCCAAGGAAAAACTGAATGGTTAGAAGAAGGGATCCCAATTGCCACTTTAGCCAAAACTCAATTCGCCCCTCAAACAGCTGCCTGGAAAGCTGGCAGTGCCATTATTGTTTGGGAAGATTATCGAAACGGCCAAAACTACACCCTCTACACGCAAAAAATAGCAGCCAGCGGCAAACTAGATTGGCTTGACACTGGCGAACAATTACAACCTGGACGGGGAGCGCAAATCTTAGCTGATACCGATGACAGCCACCTCTACGTTTTCTGGGAAGAGTTCTCAGGCGGTGGCCGCGCTATTTACGGGCAAAAATATTTAGTCAACTAATTACTTTGCCTTTTTCTTTAGCTCAGCAGCCTTATCTGTCTTTTCCCAAGGCAAGTCTAAATCAAGCCGGCCAAAGTGTCCGTAAGCCGCCACTTGCTTATAAATCGGCCTTCGCAAATCAAGGTGCTTAATTATCAACCCTGGCCGAAGGTCAAACGTTTCCTCAATCAAATTAGCAATTGCTAAATCATCTATTTTCCCGGTGCCAAAAGTGTCAACCATAACTGACATTGGCCTGGCAATCCCGATAGCGTAAGCAATCTGGACTTCGCATTTGCTTGCCAAACCTGCAGCAACTACGTTCTTGGCTACCCAGCGAGCAGCATAAGTCCCTGAGCGGTCAACTTTTGTTGGATCTTTACCAGAGAAAGCTCCACCGCCGTGGCGAGAATAGCCGCCATAAGTATCAACAATAATTTTTCGGCCAGTCACTCCAGAATCACCCTGCGGACCACCAATTACAAACCTGCCTGTTGGGTTAACATAATATTTGATCTTGTCATTGACCATCTCTTGAGGCAAAATTGGCAAAATAACCCTTTCCACAATATCAGCATGGATCTGTTCCATTTTAACCTCTGGGGCATGTTGAGTAGAGATCAAAACAGTATCAAGCCCGACTGGTTTTCCTTTTTCATATACTACCGTAACCTGGGATTTGCCATCTGGCCTAAGATAGGAGAGCTCCCCTGTTTTTCTAACATCAGCAAGTTTCTTAACCAGCTTATGCGACAAAACAATCGGCAGCGGCATTAGCTCTTCTGTTTCATCACAGGCATAACCAAACATTAAGCCCTGGTCACCAGCACCCAACCCCTCCAAGTCCTCCTTCACAACCTCCCCATCCTTGATCTCCAGCGCTTTATCAACCCCGCGGGCAATATCTTTTGATTGTTCTTTGATCGCAACCATCACGCCGCAGGTTTCATAGTCAAAACCATATTTGGCCCTGGTATAGCCTATATCTTTAATGGTTTGACGGACAATTTTGGGGATATCAACATAACAACCTGTCGTCACCTCGCCAGCTACCAGGCATAAACCATTGGTAACTAGGGTTTCAACAGCAACTCGGCCCGGGGGATCTTTTTCCATAATCGCGTCGAGGATCGCATCAGAAACTTGATCGCAGACTTTATCAGGATGGCCTTCGGTCACGGACTCGGACGTAAACACGTGTCTTGTTTCCATTTTTTTCTCCTCCCTCTTTACGAGCGGACCGGATATTCAAATGAATTTCGGCAGCCCTATTTCTGCCAAAGGCACCCGCCTGCCGGACGGGCAGGGATCGCCTCTGGCGATAATTGTGTCTAGTATATCCGCAAGTGTTTGAACTGTCAAGAGAAAGAAGATATAATTAAACCTGTGGGAAACCTTAGCGAGCACTTTAACAATAAAGACTTTGCCTGTCGTTGTCCTGAATGCCGTGGGGAATACAAAGTTCACTTAGGCTTGGTCGGGGCATTAGAACAAATTGGCAGTCATTTTCACAAAAAAATCAATATTGCCTCTGCTTTTTGGTGCGATGACTTTCACGAGAAACAAAACAAGACCAAGCGAAGCTTTCATACTAAAGGGAAAGCTGCCCACATTTTTATCGAGGGGGTCAACGCGCAAGAATTATTCAAATACGCGGAAACAATCCCAGAACTTCGCGGCCTGGTTTTTTACCCCCAAGAGAAGTTCATCCACGTTGACACGCGTCCCGGTGACCCGGCCAGAACAGTTAAAGAAGGAAATAACTATAACGCTCTGACGTCTGACAAAAGAGCTAAATATGGCCTTTAGCCGTTCGACCTCACCGCTAATTGAAAGGTTCATCAATTATTTAACGACCGAGCGCAACTACTCTGAACATACAATAATAAACTATACAAGAGACTTAAACTTTTTGATGACTTTCTTAAAAGAGAAAAAAATTGACCGCGGCACAGCCAGGGATTATTTGCTTGGTCTTGAAAAAAAACGCTATTCACGCCGTTCAATTGCCAGAAAGCTTTCTTCGGCCCGCTCTTTTTTCCGTTTTCTGCTTCGAGAAAAACTAACCCCCAAGAACCCTTTTGAGAATTTACTAACACCCAAGCTCCCCAAAAAGCTCCCCAATTTTCTCTACCTTGACGAGCTAAAAAAAATATTGGCTGCCCCAGATAAAAAATCGCCTTTGGGCTTGCGCGATTTGGCTATTTTAGAAATCATTTACGGAACAGGTTTGCGGGTAGCAGAAGTTGTCCGGATCAATCAAGGGGACATTGATTTTGCCGAAGGAGAGATCAGGGTCCTGGGCAAAGGGGCGAAAGAGCGCATTGTCCTTTTTGGCTTCCAGGCCAAAGCTGCCCTTGAAAACTATTTAGAAACAGGCAGGCCAAAATTACTTTCAGCAGAAAAGACCGCGGCAATTTTTTTGAACCATCGCGGCAACCGCTTAAGCACCCGCTCGATTGAGCGAATGCTGGTTAAAGTCAGCAAACAAGCAGGTATCACCAAAAAAGTGACCCCGCACACCCTCCGCCACTCCTTTGCCACCCATCTTTTGTCTGGCGGGGCTGATCTTAGAATGGTCCAAGAACTTTTAGGCCACGTGTCACTTTCAACCACTCAAGTTTATACCCACATTACGAAAGAGCGGCTTAAGGAAGTCTACGACGCGGCTCATCCACGGGCTAATCGCTAATCCAAATTGAAATCAAGTCCACATTCGAGTATAATTATAAAATCGGGATGAAAATTGACTTAACAGAATTGCTCCAGCAGCCTGACGGCGAAATTAACATTGAACAGGTCAAGCAAATTGATCTAGAAGATGATGAAGTCAAACTGTTAAAGCCTGTAGAAATAACAGCTCAGCTATTGAACACGGGTTTGACAGTGCTTTTGCTTGGCTCAGCTAAAACAGTTGTCGAGCTTGAATGCTCAAGATGCTTAAAAAAATTAGAACTGCCTCTCTCAATTAAGATTGAGGAAGAGTACGCAAAAGCGCAGGGCTCATCTGCCAGGAAAAAAGAGATCGAGCTTAAAGCAGCGGATTTTGTCTATCCGATCGAGCCAGATAATTCGATCGATCTAAGAGAGATGCTAAGGCAAAATATTTTACTGGCCATACCAACAAAAACCCTTTGCAGAGAAGAATGTCAAGGGATACAAAAGGAGGAGAAATAAGACCATGCCAATGCCGAAAAAACGCCACTCTAACTGCCGCCAAGGAAAAAGAAGGGCGTCAAATTATAAGCTCAGCGCCAAGGGACTAGGAAAATGTTCATCTTGTGGGGCAGTTTGCTTGCCGCACCACGCTTGCCGCTCTTGCGGCGCTTACAAGGGCCGCCCAGCTAAAAAGATCAAGCAAAAAAAGAACAAAAAGAAGGAGCAAGAATAAGTGGTCAAAATCGCCCTTGATGCCATGGGCGGAGATCACGCTCCAGCAGAAATTGTCAAAGGCGCGGTCCTAGCCAGTCAAAAGCTGGGGGCTGAAGTCATTCTTGTTGGCGATCCAGCAAAGATCAAAAAAGAGCTCGCAAAGCTTAAGGCTGATCTCCCTATTGTTCCTGCCTCAGAGGTAATTGAGATGAATGAACATCCAGCCCAGGCAGTTAAACAAAAAAAAGACGCTTCAGTCAATGTGGCCGTTAACTTGGTCAAAGAAGGTGCAGCTGACGCCATAGTTTCCGCTGGAAACACCGGGGCCTTGATGGCTGCCGCCCTTTTTAAACTTGGACGGATCGAAGGGATTGAACGCCCGGCCATTGCCACAGAATTCCCCCTCCCCTCTGGCAACGTCCTACTCCTTGATATGGGGGCTAATGTTGATTGCAAGCCCAAGCATCTTGAACAATTTGCCATAATGGGGAGTCTCTACGCCAAGCATGTTTTGCACATTAATAACCCACGGGTCGGGCTGCTCAATATTGGAGAAGAACAAGAAAAAGGGAATGAATTAGTTAGGGAAGCCTGGCCCTTGATCAAAAACTCTCCTGTTAATTTTATCGGTAATGTAGAGTCAAAAGAGATCATGGAAGGTCGAGCTGATGTTATTGTTTGCGATGGTTTTGTCGGGAACTTAATCTTAAAATTTGCCGAAAGCCTGGCTAGCTCTGTCTTTAAGATGTTCAAAGAAGAAATATCCAAAGGTCTCTTAAGCAAGCTTGGCGTCGCCCTGCTCATGCCAGCTTTATTAAAGCTGCGCAAAAAAGTTACACATGACGAGTATGGCGGGGCCCCACTGCTTGGGGTTGGGGGCATCGTCTACAAAGCCCATGGCCGGTCTAAGTCCCGGGCAATTAAAAATGCCATCAAACAAGCTGTTGAAGCAGTCAATGGTGATATGCTCTCAAAAATGGGGGCAAAAACTACATGAGAGCAAAAATAATCGGGGTCGGCTCTTGCCTGCCGGATAAGATTGTCACTAACCGTGATCTGGAAAAAATGGTTGAGACCAATGATGAATGGATCAAGACCAGAACAGGTATCTGCGAGCGTCGGGTAACTGATTACGAAACATCAACTTCTGATCTAGCAATAAAAGCGGCCGAGAAGGCTTTAAAATCTGCTAAGCTTGACCCGGAAAAGCTTGACCTTATAATAGTAGGGACAACCTCATCTGACTACCTCTTCCCTTCAACTGCTTGTATTGTGCAAAACAAACTTGGCGCTAAAAATGCGGCAGCGTTTGATGTTTCCGCTGCTTGTTCTGGCTTTAATTTTGCCCTCACATCTGCTCAACAATATATTGAAAATGGAACATATAAGAATGTTTTAGTTGTCGGGGCAGACACCTTAACTAAATATTTAGACTGGACTGACCGCGGCACTTGCATTCTTTTTGGCGACGCAGCCGGCGCGGTTGTAGTAACTGAAAGCTCTGATGAAGCTGGCATTTTAGCCAGCTGGCTTAAGGCTGAAGGTCATCTTGGAGATAAGCTAATCATGCCAGGCGGCGGCTCCCGTGACCCAGAACAGAGAAAAGGCCGTTTTATCACTATGGACGGCAAAGAGGTCTTTAAGTTCGCGGTGCGCGTTCTTCACGAATCAATCTTAGCAGTCCTGAAGAAAGCTAATTTAGAAATTAAAGATATTGATCTTTTGATCCCGCACCAAGCAAACATCAGAATCATTGACCATGTAATCAAAAAAATGAAGTTGCCATCTGAAAAAGTTTTTGTTAATCTACACAAATACGGCAACACCTCTGCAGCCTCTATCCCGCTTGCTTTAGACGAGGCTTTGGCTGAAGGAAAAATCAAAAAAGGTGATATAATTGTGCTTTCGGGTTTTGGCGCAGGCCTCACCTGCGGCGCAAATATTATTAAATGGGGGTAAAGATAAAATGTTGAACCACTTATTCACTGAAGAACAAGAGATGATTAGAGACTTGGCACGAAAGGTAGCGATTGAAAAAGTGCTGCCTAAGAGGGCAGAATGGGACGAAAAAGGAGAATTCCCCTGGGAAGCCATGAAAGCTTTTGCTGACGCTGACCTTTGTGGCCTTTATATTTCAGAAGAATTAGGGGGCATGGGTCAATCAGTTTTAAACTTTTGTATCGCAACCGAAGAGATTAGCCGCATCTGCGGTGGAGTTGGCGTAACTTTTGCTGCTTCAGCATTAGGCTCCACCCCAATTATTCTATTTGGCACAGATGAGCAAAAGAAAAAATATATGCCGGAAATTGCAGCCGGAAAAAAGTTGGCTGCTTTTGGTTTAACCGAAGCTAGCGCAGGCTCTGACGCTGCTGGACTTGAGACCACTGCCAAAAAAGAGGGCGATCATTATATTTTAAACGGGACCAAACAATGGATTACTAATGGCGGCGAAGCTGATACCTACACAGTTATTGCTATAACAAATAAAAGTAAAGGGCCTCGCGGCGCTTCTGCTTTTATTGTGGAAAAAGACACCCCTGGTTTTACTTTTGGCAAAAAAGAGAACAAGATGGGAATCCGCTGCTCTGCTACTCGAGAATTAGTCTTCCAGGATTGCAAAATTCACAAGGACCAACTCTTAGGCAAAGAAGGGATGGGCTTTATAGTGGCGATGAAAACTTTAGACTTAACCCGCCCAGGCATTGGGGCTCAAGCTGTGGGAATTGCTCAAGGGGCACTTGATGAAGCAATTAAGTATGCTAAAGAAAGAGTTCAGTTTGGCAAACCAATTATTACGTTGCAAGCAATTCAACATATATTAGCTGATATGGCCACCCAAGTTGAAGCTGCCAGATGCTTAGTTTACGCCACCGCCAGGATGATTGATGCCGGCGCGAAAGACTATACTCTCCCTGCCTCAGAAGCTAAACTTTTTGCCTCTGATGTAGCGATGAAGGTTACTATCGACGCAATTCAGGTCCTTGGTGGATATGGCTATATGAAAGAATACCCGGTTGAGAAGATGGCCAGAGACGCCAAGATCACTCAGATATATGAGGGAACAAATCAGATTCAAAGAAATCAAATTGGTCTAAGCTTAATCAAAGAGAGCGCAAGGAAGAAGTAAAATCTAATCTACCTCTAGCGCATCTAGGAGTTGTTGTCTTAGATCAGGCATACGCTCTTCATCAATTAATAAAAAGGCTTCTGTCTTCCAAGCTTCCTGTTGTTCTTCGAATGATAATTAGTCCTCGGCTACGCGGAAACCGAGATCGTCGCCGCGGTAGTCGGGATAACAGTAACTACGGCTCGCACAGCGGGCATTGTTGTTGCGCCAAGAGCCGCCGCGAAGCACCCGAGATTCACCAGCGCACAAATCATAACACCATTCCCAAACATTACCAGCTAAATCAAGATGCCCGAATGGACCCTTGCCATTCGGATAACTGTCCACCGGGGTTGTTGCTGTAGAACTTTCCCCGTGCCAATAATTCGCCAGGTTAGGCGCAAGAGGATCATTTCCCCATGGGTATTCTCGCCCATCATTTCCCCTGGCCGCGTATTCCCACTCCGCCTCGGTTGGCAAACGAAAACCTCTCTTTGTCCTGTCCCATTCCACTGTGTCATCATCATTAATCTTATAAACTGCTTCTCTGCCACTGGCTATGCTTAACCAGTCGCAAAATTTTATCGCGTCAAACCAGCTTACATTCACCACCGGATGATTGGCTGTCCCTTGTGCCTGATTCTCTTCTGATACAGTTTGTCCGTTAGCTTCTAAATATGCCCGATACTGCGCCTTGGTGACAGGGGTCTCTGAAAGCCCAAAAGAAGCAAGCTGAACTTTTCTCTCCGGTTTTTCGTCATTGTTTTCTGTACTTCCCATGGTAAAGCCTTCTTCAGGAGTAGCAGGAACATGAATAATTTTGATGCCATTTTGGATAAGATGTGAGCATGAAGTAGCGGCTAAGGCTCTTGCCTGTGTTTGTTCATCAAGCCCTCGATATGGACCCGGGCCGCCGTTGCCATTAGTAAGCTTTGGTTTAGGCGGCTTCGCCAGGCACAGTTTTCCGGCTGTAAGGCTTCTAAGCTTTGCGAACATTCCCATACATATATATCAGCAGTTTTGGGGGGAAATTGCACCTTTTCCGCGATTAATTTCCATGCTATACTGTTTTTTCTTGCCATGAATATCATAGTTTGCATTAAACAGGTCCCAGATACTACAGAGGTTAAGATAAATCCCGAAACAAACACCCTTATTCGCGAGGGGGTTCCCTCTATTGTTAATCCTTTTGACGAAAATGCGGTTGAAGCAGCCCTCAAATTAAAAGAAAAGCATGGCGGCAAAGTCACAGTTATCACCATGGGCCCACCCCAAGCTGCTGAAGCCTTAAAAACCACTATCGCTATGGGTGCGGATGAGGTTTACCTGATCTCCGACCGCGCATTTGCCGGCTCTGACACCTGGGCCACCTCCTACACCCTCTCCCAAGCCATTAAAAAGATCGGCGATTACAATCTTATCTTATGCGGCAAGCAAGCCATTGATGGCGATACTGCCCAAGTCGGTCCTGGTATTGCTGAATGGCTCAAAATCCCTCAGGTTACTTTTGCCGTCAAGGTTGAGGTTGAAGATAAAAAGGCTAAAGTTGAGAGAATGCTTGAAGAAGTCAACGAAGTTGTCGAGTGCCCCCTGCCCGCAGTTATTACTGTTGTTAAACAAATCAACGAGCCTCGCATGCCATCACTTAAAGGGATGATGCGGGCAAAAAAAGCTGAAATCAAGACCCTAAACGCCCAGGATATCGAGGGTGACCCCAAGAATATGGGCTTAAACGGCTCACCAACTCAAGTAGTCAAGATTTTTAGCCCACCACCAAAGGGCGGCGGAGAAATGCTAACTGGCGAGCCGTCTGAAATTGTTGAGAAGTTGATTGGAAAACTTAAGGAAAGAAAGATTGTATGAGCATTAAAGTTTATCCAGATAAATGTACTGGCTGCACCTTGTGTGTGA
>JBDRMQ010000006.1:0-3013 GCA_043811955.1 bacterium
AGAAGAAAAAACTACTGATCATAAGGTTACAAAAATCGCAAAAGCTAATGGTGACGTTGTTGTTGAGACCTCTGATCACAACTTGGCAATGCATATTGGCAAAAAATTGCTCAGCGCGTATAAAGGCAACCACGAATGTAAGTTCCGGCGCGGCGAAAAATACGTTGAAGTCCGCTGGAGCCGTGATTGAGCTGTTATTGACTTTTCTTGCTGGTTTGTTATAAGATAATTCTATCGTCCCCAACCAAAAGGAGCGTCAAAAATGTCTAAAAGAAAATTAATTAAATATAATCTAATGATCCCCGGCCCAACCCCGATCCCCACCAGAGTTTTAGCTGCGATGAACCATGACATGATCGGCCACCGCGGTCCCTTGTTTTCAGCGGTCATGAAAGAGGTCATGGAAGACTTAAAATGGGCTTACGAGACCAAAAACGATATTTTTATTTACCCCAGTTCTGGCACCGGCGGTATGGAAGTAGCGGCTGTAAACGTTCTCTCGCCGGGAGATAAAGTTATTGTACTGAATATTGGCAACTTTGGCGCGCGCTGGGCTAAAATTTGCAAGGCTTACGGGGCTGAGGTTAATGATGTTAAGTTTGAGCGGGGCAAAGCAGCTGATCCTAAAGTTCTTGAAGCTGAACTAAAGAAAGGCCCTGTCAAAGCGGTCTTTATGCAGCAAAATGAGACTTCAACAGGCGTGCTTAATGATGTTGAGACACTGGCCAAAACAGTTAGAAAAATCCAGCCTGATGCTTTAGTGTTGGTTGACGCGGTCTCCGGAATGATGGCCGCGCCGCTCAAGACCGATGCTTGGGATCTTGACGTGGTTGTTTCCGGGTCACAAAAGGCCTTTATGGTCCCGCCGGGGGTTTCCGCGGTCTCTATTTCTGCTCGTGCTTGGAAAGCCCATGCGACTTCTAAGTGCCCAAAGCATTATTGGGATTGGTCGCTGATGAAAGAGCAGGCGCCCAAGGGTCATACTTATACAACTCCACCAGAATCGCTTATTTTTGGTATGAGAGAAGGGCTGAAAATGCTCAAGGAAGAAGGCCGCGAAAATGTTTTCGCGCGGCATAGGCAAAACCGCGACCTTTTAAGGACAGCGGCTAAATCACTGGGCCTCAAACTTTTGGCTGATGATGCTTGCGCCTCGCCAGCCGTAACAGCGATCTTCCCGCCAGAAGGTGTTGATGGTGAGGCCGTGCGTTCAGCCATGCGTGACGATTTTAATGTTGAGGTGGCGCCTGGCCAAGGAGAGCTTAAGGGAAAAATTTTCCGCATCGGCCATCTAGGTTATGTTGATTCTCTTGACCTAATTGGCGCTTGGGCCGCGGTTGAGATCTTGTTTAAACGTTTAGGTGCCAAGATTAACTTTGGCGCCGGCGTCAAAGCAATGATGGAAATGCTTTAAATTAGCTGCGCCAAAGCTTGTGCGTAACATTAAGTTAATTGTCCAATATGATGGATCAGGCTTTTCTGGTTTTGAGATCCAACCTCGCCAGCGAACTGTTCGCTTCGAGCTAGAAAAAGCCCTTTTTAAGCTTTTTAAGCAGAGAGCCAAACTTATTAGTTCTTCTCGAACAGATTCTGGCGTTCATGCTCTTCACTCTGTTGTTAATTTCAAAATCGACTCTTCTATCCCAACCAAAAGCCTTGCGGCTGCCTTGAATGGTTTGTTGTCCGAGGATATTCGGGTAATAAAGGCTGAGGCCAAAGGCCAAAGGCAAAAGGCCAAAGGATTTCATGCTCGATACGATGCCAAATCTAAAGAGTATGAATATTTGATTTTTAATGGACAGATTCTCCCCCCGCACCTGCGAAAGATTGTTTGGCATGTTAAACCAAAGCTTGATTTGGCAAAAATGAAAAAAGCGGCTAAGTTTTTAGTCGGCAGGCATGATTTTAAGGAATTTTGCGCAGCTAAAAGCGGCAAGACAAATTTTGTCAGGACAATTTATAAAATCTCTATTAGAAAAAAGAAGATTAAAATTTGGGATAGGGGAGATGTGCCAGTTGTGAGCTGTGTGGTGAATGGGGATGGCTTTCTTTATAAAATGGTGAGGAATATTGTTGGAAGACTAGTTGAAGTAGGTTTGGGCAAACAAAAACCTGCTCGTCGCTGCGCCCCAGGGCAGGGGCTTTGTCTGCTTAGTGTTGAGTATTAAGCCCTTTTGGTCTATAATACTCATAGATTGTGATTTGATTCACAAACTTATTTTTTGGTACCCAATAAAGGAGATTAGTTATGAAAGTTTTAGCCTCTGATAAAATCGATGAAATTGGTTTGAAGATGCTCAAGGATGCTGGGATTGAAGCGGAGATGAAGACGGGGTTGTCTGAAGATGAGCTGGTCAAGATTATTCCGCAGTATGACGCGCTGGTAGTGCGTTCGGCGACTAAGGTAACTCCAAAAATTATTGAAGCAGGTAAAAAGTTGAAAATTATCGGTCGAGCCGGGGTTGGGGTAGACAATGTTGATCTGCCGACAGCAACCAAGAATGGGGTCATTGTTGTTAATTCGCCAGAAGGCAATACTGTGGCTGCGGCTGAACATAGCTGGGCCATGCTTTTATCCATGGCGCGCCAGATCCCTCAAGCTTATACAAAATTAAAAGCTGGCAACTGGGACCGCAAGTCTTTTAAGGGAATTGAAGTTTTAAATAAAACGCTTGGAGTAGTTGGTCTTGGTAAGATCGGCCGCAGGGTTGCTTCATACGCTCTTGGTATGGGGATGACGGTAATTGCCTATGATCCATTTGTGACAGAAGAGTATGCCAAGGGCCTTGGAATTGAACTAAAAAAACTTGAAGAGATCATTGCCGAATCAGATTTTATCACTTTTCATATTCCCAAGACTAAAGAGACTGCTAATATGATTAATAAGGCAACCTTTGCTAAAATGAAAAAAGGGGTCCGCCTGGTCAATGTTGCCCGTGGCGGGATTATTAATGAAAACGATCTTTGCGAAGCGGTTAAGAGCGGCCAGGTAGCTGCCGCAGCCCTTGATGTT
>JBDRMQ010000007.1:0-27138 GCA_043811955.1 bacterium
TTTTTGGCTTCTTTAAAATTGCCAACACAATGTCCATCTTTTCTTCCGCTGAATATTCCTTTTTCTTATCCATTTTCTTCCCCCTTGAATATTCTACGAATTTATCCTGTGGATATCTATCACTCTTAATTTGGCTTCACATTGGAGGGCTTGAATGCGCCTTTGGAGTTCCTCCCGGCTTGGTGAAGCCGGCAAGCTATTAACAAATGTTTGGGCTAATCTTAAATGCCTGCTGGCAGCAGCTGGATCAACTTTTGCAGGAAAGGTTTAGTTAGCCAAGCCAGCAAGTTGTTGCTCTAGTTGGGACCGTCTGGCGCCAGTTGGCAGAGAGCGAATTAATTCTGTGGCTGCCTGGCGATGGCTGGCTGCTTCATTTGGATTTTGTCGTCCCTCTGCGTTTTGATAAATAGCCAAGAGCCCGATGTGGGTTTGAGCTAACATCGCGTTGACCTCGGTCCCGAGCGGGGTCTCCTGATCTGGACGATGCTCGTAGATAGAGATGACAGTATTGTATTGCTCCAGTGCTGTTTCAAAGTGATTCTCTAGGCGATTTAGTTCGCCTAGCGCAAAAGCGATTTGCGAGCGAGTCAGGCTTGTTGATGATCCTTCCCGAGCCACAATTTCCGCTGCTTGATAATGTCTTCTTGAGGTTGAGAAGTGGCGGAAACCTTCAGCATAGCGGTGAATTTCACCCAAACCAAGGTTAGCTTGCAATAGAATATCACGAACATCAGCGCGTTGTTCTCTGATGGCGTCGATTGCATTGGGATAGAGAGCCAGGGCGCCAGTGTAATGAGTGCGAGCAGCGGCAAAATCGTTTCGATAGCGTTCAAAGTTGCCTAAAGCGACCTCAATTAAAGCTTGGGCTAAATTTTGGGTGTCCCCAGCAACACTGGCATCAATAGCCGGGAAGATTCCTTGAAGATGGGTAATGGCTTCAGCCCGGTCATCGATGTGAAAAGCAGCCTCAATCATGCCTCGGACATAACGAATAATCAAATCTTCGTTGTTGCTGGCGAGCGCTGCGGCTTGCAAGGCAGACTCAAGCATCAAGGTGTTAGTCTCTTCGCGCCTCATTTGAATTTCAGCTCGAATCAAGAGATATTTAGGATGCAAGGCCTCGTCCCTTCTAACTGCAGTAAGGACATTGGCTGGGATGGTGCGCAATAGGGTGTTAGCTCTTTCTAGGTTTTGCTCACCACCTTGCCAAGAAGTTGATTCAATCAGCCCTAAATAAACTCGTGGGAGCAGGCCTTGGGCGTCAGCGGCAATGCTGGTTAACCAGGTTGAGCTTTGTCTGGCACTGGATTCTCGACGGATAATATCATTGAGTAGGTCTCTAGCTTCGGTCATTAGCCTAACTCGCTCGGAGCTGTCGCCGTTAATTTCACCTTGTCTGAAAAGGTTTTCGGCCAGTCTTAGCTGAACAGCAAAACCTTCGATCTCTTGACCAAATGTCTCTCTGGCCTCGACTAAAAAGTTTTGGGCAGCGATAAGATTTCTAGTGCTGTTGTTTTCCGCCATTAAGATATCAGCCATTAAAGACCGGGCCTTGGCTAAATGCTCACTGCGTTTATCTTGCTGGTCCCAAATTCTAAAATGGACAGAACTTTCTGGTCGAGTAGCCAGAAGTGGGGCAGTTGCTTCTCGAGCTGCAACGATTAATTCAGCTGCTCCTTCTCGTCCTAAAGCTTGGGTCAATTGGGCGCGGGCAAAAAGGTTTTGGCCTCTAAAAAGAGCGAGTCGTGGCTCGTTTTGCAAGAGACGGTCATGAATTATAGTTAGGGCTGCCAGCTGTCTCTCTTCTGGGTTGGCTTGAGCTATCCAGGTGCGATCACCCAAGATCCCAGCTAGTAGTTCTCGGCTAGCTTCGCTGTCAAGCTCATTAACCAAGGTCATGGCGATTTGCACTTGCCAGAGTCTTTGCAAGTTGGCTGGTAGCCTGCCAATTGTTTCAACCACATTGATATCTGATGGGGCAGGAGTAAAGTGGGCAAAGGTCCAGAATTCTAATTGGGCTTCAGCTACTTGTTCTGTATTACCACTGGCTGTTATTTCAGCTAAGTGACCTTCTAGGTCTGCCCTAGCAGTTCTCTGGGCTGCGGCAATTTGTTCAGTATCAATGCCTGAGAGGGTAATAGCTGGGCCATCACTGCTGGAGACAACCCTGGTCCGCTCAAGTCTTAAGTTATTGACGGCAAAAGAGGCTTGGCCCCCTTCTTCAGAATAGTAAACAAAGTGGATGCGTCTAACAACATCGGTCATGTTAGTTAAGTCGATGGCTGCTTCACCGTCCTCAGGCAGGGTTGCGGTGGTGTATTCTGCCCTTAGTGATGGGTTAGTATCATCGTCATTATCCGCAGTGTATAGTCTCAAAACAACTCGGCCATTTTCCGACATGTTTGCAACATTGATGCTAAATTTTAAGCTGCGCATCTCGCGAGCTTCAGTTGATTCAAGTAGATCAATTTGAAAACCAGCAGCGTCTTCGCCCTCTGCTGCTGAAAGAGCTACTCTACAAGAGTAGTTGCCAGCTTCTTCCTCAAGCTCAGCTCGACCAAACGCTCGATATAGTTCGCGAATAGTAGCGATGAGAAGGGCCCCTTCGGCTTCACCGCCAGTCCTGGTGAGGTGAGCTTCTTCTGCTGCCAGGTTAATCAAGCTAAAATCAGTTGGCGGCCTAAGTGTTGTGAGGTAGTTTTGAGTGTAAACTGCTCCGTGTCGATCAATCTCTTCGGCATAAGTTGCTCGGGCATTACCTTCGACCACCCAGCTCATGGTCCCTGTCTCTCTTTCGGCAAAGTGATTAAAATAGACAAAAGCAGAGATCGGGATGTTCCCAGGTTGATGGCTTTCGGCCATGTACCTAAACGAGTCTCTTAAAAACTCTTGCTGTGGTCTAACATCCTCATTAAAAACAGCTGAGCCAAATTCACCGATCATGATCGGGGCTTCAGGATCAAGTCTTTGCGTGTCTCTAATGGCTGCTTCAAAAAGATTGGCAAAATTGCGGCGAGCTCGACCAGCTAACTCCAAGTCATAACCGTCAATAGCAATCCAGTCAACATAACTTGGCCCTGGAAAGTAGTCTCTCATGGCAAAATCAATGGTAGGGTTCCAAACCCAAGTAATATTACAGGCAACGCTGGAGACAGTCTCGACTACGTGACGAAAAGCTCGACGATAAAGCTCAGCGTCAGCCAGTGAAGTGTGCCAAGGATACCAAGTACCGTTCATTTCGTGGCCAAAGCTGACCATAACTGGACCACCATACATGGCCGCGCCAGCCGCAAAGTGGAGCAGGATATGATCAAAGTCCCCGTTAGCAATTTCTCCAAGGGGGAAAGTTTGGTCCTCTACCCCGCGCCAGGCCCAAGGCTCAATTTTAATAAACAGAACTCCCCCGTGCTCTTCCATCACGCGAGCCTGGTCCGAAGGAAAGGTTAAGCCATCAATAAAGCCTTTAAAAATCAAGCCGACATCAAGCCCTTCGTCTTGAATACCAGCCATTTGTTCATATCTATTAATGGCTTCTTCTGTGATCTCATTAGCAAAGAAGGCGCCGTGCAAGGTTTGACCCTCGCGAGGCATAACAATGGGACAGGAGGCCCCTTCAGTTGGGGCAGCATTAACAGAAGGGTCAGCTGTGTTTTCTTCTAATAATGTTTGGCCGCCGGTTAAGTGGTTTTCATAAACAGCTTTGATAACTGTTAAGCGAGAGAGTAGGTGCTGCGGTAGAGAAGGGATGTTCCACAACCCTTGAAAGACTTCGGCAAACTGCAAGTCTTCATCGTTTTCGCCTGGTTCTTCGATGT
The DNA here is from genome assembly GCA_043811955.1 of bacterium. Taxonomy (GTDB): domain Bacteria; phylum Margulisbacteria; class WOR-1; order O2-12-FULL-45-9; family O2-12-FULL-45-9; genus JBDRMQ01. The sequence continues at coordinate 3,816 of JBDRMQ010000007.1, forward strand.
TTAAAGAGAGCATCATGTCAAGGGAGTTGTAAATACTGGTCCAAGGGAGGCGACGCAGGGCTTGAACAGCTTCTGTTTGGGTGCTGGCTTGTTCAATACAAATTTCCATGGCCAGGATCAAGGCTTCATAGCCAATTAAGATAAAACCTTCTTCTTCATCTTCAACCCTGGCTTCATCTATAAACAAGACTTCACATAAAAGCTCAAAAGCTTCTCCCAATTTGGTCGCCCTGGCAGTTTGTTCTGCTTCGCCATTAGTTTCTGGAATCTGGATTGCTCGAGCCTCGGCGATAATAATGTGGGCAAGGGCCAGCGCGGATTGGGCGTGCAGAAGTTTTAAGCCAAGCTTGCTCTCCATATTCCAATAGTGGACGAGCGCGTTACGGTTAGTCTGATTTCTGCTCCAGGTCCTGATTTCCTCGAAGTGAATACGGGCGGCGGCTGGATTACCGCGGCGTTGGGTTATTTGGGCTGTAATAAAAAGGGCCCGGTGTCTGGTCATTTCTGAGCCCTCTCTATTGTTTAAAGCGAGCTCGACATATCTTTCTGCCTGATTTAGATCGCTCATTATCAAATAGAGATTAGCAAGCTCAATGGCTGCGTCTGGGAGATCACGCACATAACCAGGCCGTGAAAGATCTTCATTTTCTATGGCTGCCAAGAGATGGTTTTCGGCATTTTCAAAATATTCTCGATTGCCGGTTAAATGACCGAGGATGATGTAGTCTTGAGCTAGTCGAATACGGTGGCGGTTACTCTCGTGTCTTAAGCCACGTTGAAGGCCTGGGATAATTTCTTCAAAAAAAGTTTCCCTTGCCGCAATTTCTTCTTCAATTTCAGCTACTTCTGCCGCACGCCACTGTGCTCGACTTAAATCAGTCTCAACAGGTGAGCCACCATTGATAATGCCACTTAAGGTCTCACTGCTACAGCCAACCGCGCTGTTTTCTCTTGATTCACTGGCAGTATCAATGAAAGTATTCCAGAGAGCATTGGCATATTGGCTAACACAACCTAGTCCGCTACATTCACTCATTTTAGATTTCTCCTTTAGTGTAATATCGATGGGCATTGCGCAAGGCTGTCCCCATCTCTTGGAACCAGTCAACGGTTAAGGGCTTGAGAATTTCTTTATTAAAAACTTTCCAGCGGGCACTCATCCCTTCTCTTGAGAGCGGGCTGATATCAATAACTTTCTGTCCTTTATGTTGGTAATTCTTAATCATCTCCAGCCAGGCCATGCGCAAGGCATAGGCAACTAAGAGAGACATAAAACCCGGCCAGATAACGTTCATCATTAAGCCAAAGCTGGTGATGCTGTAAGCAGCCATTTGGTAGAGACCAAAAGCTGTAGTTGACCAGGAGAGACCACCAAACCAATAAACTATTCTTCTCATCTCCCAACCAGTAAACATATTCCCGTTAGGAGGGCCAACAGTTTCAAATTTACCTTTGTATTGATCAACAATGTGTTGCAAGCCTCTTGAGATAGCTGGTTGCCAAACTAGGGTCATGGCCATACTTCTAAAGTAAGAGCGGGAGCGGTGGACACCACCTTTTTGGCTGTCGCTAGAATATTTTGTCCAGGAAAAGAGTGCTTTGATCCCCCACATAATAGGGAAGATAACTGGGTCAACAGGCAAGGGAGTAAACCCGAGCATAAAGAGAAAAGGAATGGCAGGGACAACATGTTTCATGGCTGAGTCAATGTACCAGGTGTCAGTGTTGAACCATTCTTGCAGCTGAGCAATGGTGTATTGATGAGGAGGGATCTCTTTTTTAATTCTAGCCCGCCAAATTTCGTCAAAAATCATTTTAGGGGCGCGCTGCAGGCGAGCGACCATGGCTTCCCAGCGCACTCGTTGGCCTTTTGCTTGCTTGGTCCCTTCAACCGAGGCGCCAGCAGTGCGAACAGTTGGGTCGTATTCTGTTTTTCGATTAAAGGACTTGGCTTTTTGCCAGGCCCCTTCAGCGTCTTCTGTAATACTGTCGCCGTCCAAAAGGGATTTTGTCATATTAACAGGCATCCCATCTTCAGCATAGAGCTCAAGCTCTTCGCCAAATTGTTCAAAGAGAAAGCCTTCGTGTGGGGAGCGCATGACTGTGTTGGAGCCTGTATTAAGGGCTGCTCCAACCTGTGATTTACCATATTGGAGACTGAAGACACCTCGACTGCCAGCAGCTGGCATTTTTTGTTCATCAACCCAGCCGGCAAACCAGTTGTATTCTCCCTCGATCTCACCAAAGTAATATTTTTGGTCATCAGTGGCTGTCTCTTGCCCAGCATTACCTTTGCCCAGAAGTGGGGCCTTGATAAAATCATCAACTGGTCCGCCTTTGACACTGTCAAGCGGGACTAAATGTTGCGGGCCAACCACAGTGTCAACTTGGCCAAAGACTAACCCGCTGCTAAATGGTGTTTCTGGATTTTCGCGGTCAAAATAAAGGGTACTCTTTGAGGCAGTAGGCATTTCGTGATCAAAGGGTAGCCACTCCAGATCTCCTGCTTTGCCGGTTAGGCCAGTTAAATGTTCAACCTGAACAGCTGATTTGACTTCAATTAATTTTAAATCTTCACCAGCTTTAAGATTAAGATTAAGACCATGCTCGATTTTTTCTCTCTTGGCAGTATAAAAGACCAAAAAGAGATTATTGCTGATTTCTCCTGTTTTCTTGTCGCGTTGGCGCTGATCAAAGAGCTTGGGGAGAAAAGCTTCATTGCTCCCTTTTTGATAAACAGAGTCAATATCTTTGGGCAGGCCTTTGGCTCTGCGGTCAACATATAATTTTTGAGTTATCAGATCTTTACCAGTGTATGGGTTTCTAAAGCTAATAGTGATGCAAACTTCGTCTTCTGTTCTGCCCTTGCTAAAAGAGATCCCTTTGACAAAGTTTGGCGGAAACTCTAAGCTGCTGCTATCGAGCAGGCTTTGCTCGCTGCCTAGTTTAACTACACATTTTTTATCTTTGCTGGTTTTGGTTATCTCTAGAGTATTTGGGTCAACGTGTTCTTGATCAATAACTTCACCCAAACCCTTGCCTTTATAGTCAAAAGCAGTGTAGGTTCGCTTAGGAATCCTGCCAACAGTAATCGGGTTGGTCCTGGCCAGCACAAAAGGTTTCCCGCCTTTGGTAATTTTTTCAGGCCCAGCAATATCAACAACTTTGAAATTAGGGTTATCATGAGTGCCGGCATCAATCCCTAAGCGATGTTTATCAAAGGAAAAGGTTTTACCGATCCAGCGACAGGCATGAACAATAATCTGGTCCCCTTTGACTTCGTGTCGTTGATGTTTTTCTGTAAAATCAATCTCTGGCCAATCAGCATCTCCTGGTTTTGGCAGCCAGCGCATATAGCTGCTGCCGTCTTCTCGCTCAAAAGTGTAAGCAACCATGTGGCGGTCACCGCAGCGACCAAGGCCCCGGTCAAATTCTATGCTTTCATATTTTTTAGGGGATTTGAGGTGGAAAGAGTAGGGCATAACTTGGCCTGAGTTGGCTGCTTTGGTTAAAACAGTTGTTAAGGCTTTGGTTGGTTTCATGGCCAAGCTCTGATTGGTTAAGGCATTATCTAGGGCTGGTTGAATTATCCCCACTGAAACTTCAGCTTCACCGCTAACATGTTTGAGATAACCCCATTTGACCAATTGTTTGAAAAGTTTGTGGGCATTAGCAGCTTTTTCAAAAGCATCTTTCCCTTCTACGCAGCCCATCAAGGCTTTGGCTGATAAGGTGCGAATCCTGTTGCCATCTGCGTCAATTGGGACAATCACGCAAGGATGGCGGTCACCGCGGTTATCTGTGGCAGCTACCCCATAGTTGTCCTTGAAATCTTTTCGAGTCATTAATTTAACGCCAGTGACATGAGCCCAAAAATCATCGGAAAAGAGGGCGGATTTTTTAAAATTGTATGGCAAGTAAAATTCCCTGTCATCCCCTTTTTCTTTAACCCTGATCATAAATGGGGTTAGGGAGCCGTGGACCCTGACTAAACGATCACTACCTGGGGTTTCCCTAAGATGCATGGCGCTAGGGACTGAGACTTTTTCTGGTACTTTATACATGGCTGTTACATAAGGGGTTTTAAGATCGTCTTCTAAGCGAGCTAAATAGTGTGACAAAGTAATATCAACATGTTCGCCATCAAGCATGGTTTGATATTTGGATTCAAAAAAGTGAGTTAGAGTTGGTCTAACTACATCTTCGTGAACTTTGCCATCTGGTCCACGAAACTTGGCTGGTAGATCTTTTTCTAGCTCAGCAGGTAGCCTCATCCCTGGAATCCAGACAACTTCATCGGCTTCAATCGTTGTTTTGAGATTACCAGCAGTATCATAAACTTCTTTGGTCCCATTATCGTAAAGTCGGACAGTTTCACCCTTGTTATTCTTTTGGGTTTCAATTATTTCTGGTTTAGTTCCATTAGGAATAAAGTCACGGCCATTAGCTGTTTGCCAGGTAACGCGGCCATCGGCGTGAAAGGTTTGCTGGCGGCCATCTTTAAAAACAATTGTTTGGAACTCTCCTGGTTTCATGTTGTCATAGGTGTAAGCCTCTTCCGTGTGGACAGCCCCTTTAGGATCACTCATTCCTCTGTTGTCAATGTAAGCAACTTCAGAGTAGGTCTCAACTCCACCCAGGCGTTGGATCCGACCAAGATTAGTGATTGTTTCTGTCATTTCAGTATCATCTCGGTCAACCCAATTAAGGGTGTTGGTTTTTTGATCAAGCTTACGGATCCTCCGACACGGAAGAATCTCCCAATAAAATTTGCCGGTGTTGCGATTTCTCTTGAGGATAGACCCCCCGGTCTTAAAGGTGGCGACTAACATATTATAGAAGTCAACTTTTCTAATCTTTGACCGCTTTGAATCATAAGTAACGTTGCGGTGCATGTTGGAACAAAAAGTATGAAAAATGGCGCTGTACTGGAGCTCCAGACACTCAAGTTTCTCCGCTATCTCTTCCTCTGACAAGCTGGATGTATTATATCTTCTGCTTCTAAGTTTTTCTGCTTCAGCCCGAAACTTTTTGGCTTTGTACTTTATTAATTTGCCAACATATTTTTCTAAATTGTTAGCTTTTTCTGAGGCAAAAACGCTTCTTTGGCCACTATGTTTATTGCCAGGGATAGAAAAGTTAGAGAAATCTCCTTCTGACTCTTTTTCCCAGTGTTCGGCCATGGCAGTATACATTTTACTGAGTAGTAAATATTTATTGGCGAGTTTTGGCTCTTTTTGAATCCGATCTTTAAAGCCAAGGACAATATCAAGGATAGCTTGCTGTTTTTCGCGATAAAAACGCTTACACTCTTTTTCAACTGCTAAATCTTTGTGATGACCACTGGTTGAGAAAATATTTAAAAAGTCCCAGTTAGTCCCTTCTCTCATAAAAAGGGTGCCAATACAAAAGACAAAGAACTCGTCCATTAAGAACCTGGGTTTTAAGATGGTGATCCAAGGACTATCTGGTCGCTGAGAAGCTTGCCAGATCTCTGTTTCTGGATATTCATTAGGGGCTTTGTGAATAACTTCGCGTGAGCTGCGTTGAGCGACAAAGTTATGGACAAAACCGTGAGACTCAGCTGTAAAGAAGGCTAGGGCAGCAATTGCTGTTATAGCTAAAGGAGCTAGAGAAGGCAGGAGTGCTCCGGCAGCCGCACAGCCAACAGCTGCGATCAAGATGTTGCGGCGGCCTTGCGAGCTTTTCATATCAAAGAGAAAACCATAATCTGTTTGCAGTTCATTGCGTCTTTTAGAAACAATGCGGCAATATGAGCTAATTAACAGAAAGAGTGGAATCCCGACCATTAGTACACCAGAGCCTGCCCCGGCTAAGCCTGCGCCAACAATTGTACTGAAAGCATCACCGGCGATTTGGTAAAAAAGAACACTCAAGGTCGCCCCGCGATAAAAAGTGTAAGCCCCTTCAGTGCCTTGCACTGCGTAAGAGTGAAAGTTAGTCTCAATGATTTGCCGCCAACCGCCGGCTTTATAACCTTGAGTAATAGTTTGGTCAGCGACTTTTTTAGATTTAATTGCCCCCCTGGTTGCTTGGATTAAACCATAAACAACCCCAGCGCCAGCCAGTACCCCAAAAGTTGGGGCAACGGCAAACGGGAGGAGGGTGGCGGCAAAATAAACCATCCCTGATCCAATCAAAAGTGGGGCAGCGGTCAGGCTGGCAAAGGTGGCCATCTGTTTTATAAAGGTAAAGTCCCCAGGGTTGGCATTGCGTTTTTGCATGCTTTTATCAAAAGCAAACATGTGTTTGGTGTAGACAGCCAGACCAAGCACAGCTAGTCCAGCTGCCCCAATTGAGGTACTGGCAACAGCGACTAAACCGCCAATTGTACCAGCTGCGGCTAATTTTGTTAACGCAGGTCTCTTCTTGATGTTTTTTTCGTTGCGCAACACAATCGCATTTTCTATGAAAGGCCGTTGGTTAGGCAGCGGGGCTGGGTCGGATTCAAGTTCTGGTTTAGCTGCTTGAAACGCAGAAAAATTCTTATTATAAGCTTGCTGAGCCAGTTTTTGGAATTGATGGGGGTAAATTGCCATAGTCCCCAGCACATCTTGGGCAGCTGATCGATCCGTAATAATATTATTATTGATCAGATTCTTTAAAGCAAGTAAGACCTGGCCGCTGGCAATACAATTTCCCTCCTGATCAAAGGTGGGAATAGCTGACTTTAGTTGAAAATCGGCAGGCAGGATTTTTTTTAATTGGGCCGCAGCGTCGCCATTTCCTTTGAGGGCTTGGATCGCCAGATGTGTGCGTTGGGCTCGTTCATTCTCATCTTTTTTAGCTTCGGCGATCTGACCCAGGGCTTTTCGAGCGAGGTTAGCCTGCTTTTTTCCTGAATTCATGATAATAGCTCTTAAAACAATAATTGTAGCGTCAGGATCTCCAGTTGTACTAATGAGCGCAAGATTGATTTCTCCTTGGCCAACAATTTGAGTAACAATTGGGTCATGACACACCCCACTAATTAATTGTCGAGCCTCAGAGCTATAAGGGTTGTCGCTATAAGCTTGAGCTGCCATCTGCTCTAAAACCTCAGCCCTTTTAGCGGCGCGGATTGGGTTCGTCTGATAATTTCTGAATTGTTCATAGATAGTTATTTGCTCGTGAGGCGTGAATCTAAAAGTTCTTTTTAAGGGTTTAAGACGAGCTTTGTTGCGCGCTCTGGTATCTGCGTTTTCTCCAGGATCAATCGACTTGGCAAACAGAATAAATTTTGGGTTTTGTTCTTGCAGCCACATTATTCTTAAACTGCTAGGGATATCCAGGGGTTCTTTTAGATTATTGATAGGCGGGTTAACCAACTCTGTTCCCTTGACATGATATAGCGCGGTGTAAATAGTGCGCAAGAAGTAGTTGAGATCACCTTGGGGACTTTCATTTTTAAATTCACCTGGACCGGCTTTTGCTTCTGCAAACCAGACTGGAAGACCATAATTAATCATCCAGTCAGCTACTTCCTTAGGCCCATAAGTATTCGCGTTAAGATTTAAATGTTTTATTTTCTGATGAGCTATTTTGGCTTTTCCTTTAATGAAATCATGAAACTTAGGAACAGCTTGAAATGCCTCAATACAGATAATTGCCGCGATAAGATCGTCTAAAGCATTTTCAGCATCAGCAAACGCAGGATCCAAAGCTAAAACTCCACCTTTTTGGGCTTGCTTGCCAGGCTTTTGACCTACCATGGTCATGGTCATACCAATGGAGCGACCTTGCGCTAATTGTTCTTGAACTTTCCTTTCTCCAACCCCATCTCCTTTAAAATAGCTGCCTTGCATTAGGGCCAGTTGTCCTGGGTCAATCCTTTGGCCAGCTAGATGAATATCCATGGTTTCAATAGGATAAGTTTGCATGATGCTAAGGGCAGGTAAGTCGGTTCTTAGCTCGGGGTGTTTTTCAGTCATCATCTTAATAAAGTTTTCTCTGGAGACCTCTTGGTCCCGACCTTTATCATCATGCCTGTGCCAGGCGCCTTCAATAAACATTTGGAGCACAGCCACGCCATGGTTGTGAATTTCTTTGTGATCGGTTTCTTCCAACTTAATACTTCCGCCCTCTAATCTTGGCTTGACTGTTGGGTAAGGAGTGCTGGACATAAAGAAAACCTTGTTGCGATCAAGACCAAAATAATCCCATTGTTTAAAGGTTGCTTCAATGACCTTAGCGTCAGCAGCGCTGGTAGTAACAAAAATAGTTTGATTTTTTAAGGCCTTAAAAGGGTCTTGGCCAATTGCTTCCGCCGCTTCAAAAACACCGAAGGCTAATGAAAGCATTAGTCTTTCACCAACTGTCCATTGGTATTTGGGAGGTTCCGAGTTCATAATGCCTAGCTCATGTTCTTTGTCGCGGTATTTATCAATTAGATCTTGCGGCGTGATTATCCATTTTGCCCTTTCCATGTCCAGTCGTTTGCCTAAACCGCCGACCTGCAGATTTAAGGCTCTTTTTCCAGCGCAAATATCCTCATGAACTTCGTTTCGCTTGGCGTCGCTAAAAGTTATATCGTCTTTCTCATCATTGGAAATGCGCAGTTTTTCTTCCCCAGCAAGTGGATCAATTATTCGCTGGAAAAAGGGGTTAAGGCTTGGCATGCCTGGTTTGGGTTCAGGATTGACCCTGTGTATTTTTCCCGGACTAGAAAAAGAATTAAGAATAGCAATGGCCCTATCAAATCTTTCTTTGCCACTATCAGAGACAGGATCCAGTAAATCTCTTGGCTCTATTTTTCCTGTTTCAATTAGCCAGTTTAAGATTTGTTCTTTCCTCTCCATGTATTTTTCAAAATAGCCAGGATTTTTAGTATTGCCTATTGGAGTTCTATCTGGCGTTCTATGGGTTGAGGAGGTTACGCAACGAGCTCCTAAGGAATTCCAAGTGGCTGGATCTCCCAGGCGAAAATTTCTCTGGTTTAGTCTTGGTTTGCCAATTAACATCTCTTATCTCCTTTCTGGGCTTGAGCCAACTAATTCTAAGTAAGTAAATCCAGCCTTTTGGAAACAGCCATATCTGTCTTGAAATATTACTTTTCTCTCAGCCAGCATGGGATTTCCTACTGGAATTTCAGCTGGTATCATCTCTCTCATTACCGGATGATTGCTAAGGTTAGCATTAACATAATAGTCGCTATAAGAATCAGTTAGAGTCGCGTCAATTGTAATAACTGCTGTGACTGAGGCAGGGGGGGCTTGCTTTGACCACAGTCGCGCCAAAATTGATCTCTTTGGCTGCGGCGGATTTACCGTACAGTAAAACGTGCCAGGATAAATCTGCAGGACTTGATCAGGTTCGGTAGTAACATTAATCAGCAGCCTTGGTTGAGCTATATCGCGACGCTGATTGTTAATTGCTTGGACATTGCCACCATCAATTATAGTATTGGGGATTATTTCCATTGTTTTACCTTCTACGCCAAGGGTGGTATTGAGCAAAACAATATTGCTATTGTTTTCAGCGCCAAGTTTAATATTTACTGGCCCTTTAAAATTAACGTTGTGAAGCAGGACATCATCAGGTAAAATTTGGGCAAGTTTGCTTCTATTTGCGGAAGGCTTTGTTCCGTCCCAAAGAACATTTCCTTGAGGGTCAGTAACAGTCAGGTTTTCATCTCCATTCAAACCATAAATATTTCCGTCAGTAGGAATGCCAGCCATTTGCCGGGAAATGCTTTTGGTGACCGGGTCTTTAGCAACAAGGGTTAGAAGTGAAGTAAGCAAATCAGCGGTTCTTTCAATGGGTTGATAAAGCGCTCCCTGGCCAAAAGACGCCTGGCCATTGCCCATAGGGACATTCTCAACAACATTACCATTAGCTGCCTGCCAAATTGTTTTCCAATCTTGCGCATTGTCAAAAACTAAGCCTTGGTCTTTGTTTTCTAAAGCAAACATGGTTTTGATAAGCTCTCTGTGCTCAATATCAGGTACTCTGCCATGATGTCGGTATTTATTGAGGTCATCAAATAACTTCATCCATTCACTGCTCTTAAGGGTTCTGGGCAATAAGACATGAGCTGCGAAATTTAGAGGATATTTATTAGCCAAAGGTAGTAGATTTTTCACCAAAGCTTGGGCAGTTTTAGTGGTTAGGGCAAAAGTACCAGTGTCTTCTTGGTTGTGTCTAAAAGTTAGCAGTCCAGTAGACATAGCGAGATCATTAAGCTTTAGTTCTCCGGGAACAATAGTGGCGTTAGCACGATGAACCAGGATTAAACCCCGGTCATTTTCAGGTAGTTGCCGCAAGACTAATTGGCCTTGTTTAACAGCGTTTGCCAGGTTTTTGACTTGAACTGCTGGTTCTGCGGCGTAAGGACCAGTATTTAATAATGGCACCGGGTCTGCAACAACCAGGTGGCGGCCATTTGGTTTGTTTTTTAAGACCCCTTTTAATGATTGCAAAATAAATTCAAGGTCTCCGCGATCAGAACCAGCTCTTCTTTCTACGGTTGCCCTACCAGGTCTGCCGGAAATACCAGCAAAAATAGCTTCAGGTGAAGCAGCTTTGGAATAAGTAGCAATATGCACTGTGGCAATATCTTTACCCAGCGGCCGCTCTAAAGCCTCAAGGGACATTTGTAATGATTCTAGCCTCCACTTTGCAGCTGGCGCTGTGGCGGCTTTTGCCGGGGCTGCTTTTTCTTCTTTAGCCGGGACAGTGCTTGGCGCTGAGGAAGGTTCTGCCATTGCCTCCAGCTTTTCTCTGCTACCAGCAATTAATTCTAAAGTTTGTTCCATACTTTTTGCTTCGCCATAAGTTTTTAATAAACCATATTCTGTTCCAGATGGTCGAATACAGGTCCAGCCAACTATCTTGCTTGGATTATCTGATTTTGGGTCGCCAAAACCAATCCAAATTCCGCCAAAGGAGCCTTGATTCATTTCAAGGTCAACTGGAGCTTCAATTAGCACTTTGACCACTTTATGGCCAGCAATCTCTTCGCCAAGCAAGGCATCTGGGTTGGCCATGAGCCTATCTAGCGCCCCCATGGCATCAGCGCCAACTACTTTGTCTCGTCGGGTGTGATGTAGTGGACCAAACTTTTTCTGAATCACATCCCAGAAAATATCGTTGGGATGTCTACCTTCTGCTGCCATTACCTCAGCAGCTAAAAAGGCAAAAGTAGGACCGCATTTGTCAGTAGTTCTGGCAACTGGATTTTCTGGATCTAGACCAATCATTGCTCCACCAGCGCTTTCTTCATAAGCAAAAAGCAGTTTGTTGATCAGCAATCCTATGTTAAAGAATTTAAAACCAACAGGCGGCTGATAAACCTCAAGACCAAAAGATTCAGCAATTCTATTAAGCAATTGAGTGGTAACAATTGTTTTTCCCACCATTGCTCCTTCTGCGATCACTCTTGCCCACTTCGGACGATTCTTCAGGAGATAATAAAGAAAGACTGAAGCAGTGTGATTAGGATTCATGAGTTCTAGATCGCCGCCTTCTTCTCTTGGGGGGCAAATCAGGGCATGGCGATCCGCGTCTGGGTCAAAGGCAATAATAATATCAAACCCATGTTTATCAAAAATAGCTTTATCCTGGAGTACCCAGGCCATAGCATCTTTGGATGATGGGTCCATTCTGATTTTTCCGTCGTGATCAAAGGTCATAAATTTAAATTCTGGATCAAGCCAGTCATTAACAATAGCCAGGTTGAGGCCCTTGTATTGTTCGTCCCCGTCCTTAATTTTTTGGACAATCCTTTGCCAGATGGGCAGCGAGGCGCCGCCCATTGGAGCAACGCCCATTCTAACGCCAGCCTTAATGATGGCTTTAATATTTGCTACTGTGGGAAGGTAGTTGGTTACATAGCTTTCCACAAAATCTACCTTGGTTGCCTTGTCATAAGCTGTGTTAAAATCTTTCGAAGGATTGTTGAATTTATAGTCATAACCAGCGCCAAAAACGCCCAGGAATTTATGCAGAGTACTAATTTCTCTGGTGCCAGTTACTTGGTTTTGGTCATTGACGATTAGTCTGGCCTTCATTATAATGTTGGCGTCATCCTCAATTGCTTTGGTAATAGCCGATTCTGCGGCGCCGCCATTGGGAGGGTTATACTTCATGCCAGCTGCTTGAGGCGGGTTGTGAGAAGGAGTAATGATTACACCATCTGCTTTTTTGCCGGTTTGCTTACCTTCATTGGCATTGTATTCCAGGATCATGTGAGAAATAACCGGGGTAGCGGCCAATTCATTGTTTTCGGCAATTCTAACGTCAACGCCATTTTCCACAAAAATTCCCAGAGCAGTTTCGTAAGCAGATCTTGAAAGAGCGTGTGAGTCAAACCCCAAAAACAATGGGCCATCGATATTTTGTTTTCGGCGATGCCTAACAATTGCTAAACAAACCGCACGAACATGCTCCACAGTAAAGGTGCCGTCAAGTGAAGTGCCTCGGTGTCCCGAAGTGCCAAAAACCACGTATTTGTCTGCTTGTTGATGGCGTGGATCGATGTGTAGGTAATCATGTTCTAATTTGGCTAAATCAACTATTTTCATGTCGGGGGGGACAGGCGTTCCTGGAATTGGCTTGAACGGAGTTGCGTGAGATAATTCTCCTGGAAATAGTTTTTCATAAGCAGCTCTAGCCATTAATTGATAGTGGTTTTTCTTGACTTCTCCCTTTGAGTTCGTAGCTTTTGAATAATAGGCCATTACCCACAAGAGATCTTTGGCTGCTGCCAGGTCTGAAACATATTTACCCGAATGATCCTTGATGTTTTCCAGGTAAGTATATAAAGAAGCAAAAGAGTTTTTCTCGCAAGGGACCAGGTTTTCTAATCCTGTGCCTCGAAGATTTTTATATAACATGTTGCCAGCGGCTTGGTTATCTTCAAACAGCGCGTCTTTCATTAGAACTTGACGGGAAGCAACCTCATTATGAAATCCATGATAATGATTTAACAAAGCGTCCAGGGCTTTTTCTGCCGCTGCTTTGGTTACTTGGGCTGCTCCGGTCTGCTCACCATCATAATTTAGGAGGATGCTCTGGAGCACCGCTTTGGTTTCGGCAAGATCTGCTCCCTGAGCAGTGTTTATTTGCTTAATTAAACCGGTTCGTTCTTGGTGGGTTAAGGCAGTAACAAGTGCAATTAACTTTTCATCGGTAAGGGCTTGCTTAACGAGGACGCTAGCTTGGCTTTGTTGCTCTGCTTTGCTAGTAAAAATCATTTTTATTAAAAGTGCCACACAGTTAACCCATTCAAGAGGTTTTTCAAATCTTAGGTTTTTAAAATCATCAACAGAAACCCTGGCCAGATTAGAGGCAGAAAAGGTTTTAAAATGCTGACGTAGAAAAGCCAGCAGATCGTCTTTTGGCTCTACTGCATCCTTGCTAAAGGCTTGAACCAGGTGTTGTGCGCTGGGTTTAGGAGGTATTGGTAAAGCTTTATTTGCTGTTTTTTGCGCTGCAGTTTGCCCGGGATAATAGCGCAGAGCAAACCAGGCAAATCTTGGATTTTCTTCTTGTTGGCGCATTATTTTTAATGTGTTAGCAATATCATCTGGAATCTTTAAGTTATTGATCGGGGGATTTACTAGTTTCCCCCCTTCTTTATGAGATAGTGAAGTGAAGATAGTGCGTAAAAAGTAGTTAAGATCTCCTTGAGGACTTTCATTTTTAAATTCAGCTGGACCGTCTTTCGGGCTTGCTTTGGCTGCGGCAAACCAGACTGGCAGTCCGTGGGCAATCATCCATTCAGCTACTAGCTTGGGGTCATAAGTATTAGCATTAAGATTTAAGTATTTTATTCTCTTATAAGCGTCTTTTGCCAATCCCTCAATGTAATGATGAAAAGTTGGCACAGCTTGAAAGGCCTCAATACAGACAATAGTATCTAATAGTCTCTCTACCGAGGCTTTAGCTTCAGCAAAGATTGGATCTAAAACAAGAACTCCGCCCTTTTGCTCGTTTGGTGAAGGCTTTTGCCCAACCATGGTCATGGTCATGCCTACCTTGTCACCTTGGAGCAGTTTATCTTGCATTCTCGGGGTAAAATAGATGCCTTGGTCAATGGCAATTGCTCCGACGTCAAGAGGGACAGGATGAATATCCATGGTTTCAATTGGATAAGATTGCATAATATTAAGAGGAGGTAAATCATCTCTTAACTCAGATTTTTCGCCCTTCATCATCTTGATGAACTCTTTTCTGGAGATCTCTCTTCTGCCAGAATCACCATTAATATGCCAGGTTTTTTCCATAAACATTTGGAGCACAGCAACGCCGTGGTTGTGGATTTCTTCATGGTTTGTTTCGTGTAATTTGCCTTGACGATCCGGCTTTAATGTTGGATAAGGGGTACTGGACATAAAGAAAACCTTGTTGCGATCAAAACCAAAGTAATCCCATTTGGCAAAAGTCTCTTCAATTACCTGGGCATCATCGGCGCTGGTAGTAACAAAGATAGTTTGATTTTCCAAAGCCTTTTCATAATTTTCTCCAATTGCTTCCGCCGCCTCAAAAACACCATAAGCCAAGGAAAGCATTAGTCTTTCTCCCACAGACCACTCGTAATCCGGGGCGCCAAAATTCTCAACTCCAAGACCCAGGTCCCGGTATTTATTAATCAGATTTTTTGGAGTAATTATCCATTTGGCCATGTCCATCTTAAGTCGGGTGCCTAAGCCGCCAACCATCAGACTTAAGGCTCTTTCGCCAGCGCAAATTTTTTCGTAAACTTCTCTTTTCATTTCCTTGGTAAAAGGAATATCATCTTTTTCATCGTCAGAAGTTCGCAGTACTTCTTTGCCGGTTTTTGGATCAATTATGCGGTGGAAAAAAGGATTAGGGCCATCCATGCCTGGCGCAGGATTAGGATCAACGTTCTTTAATGCTCCAGGAAAAGTATTGAGGATTGAGATTGCTCTTTCGAATTGTTCAGACTTAGGAGTGGCTAACAGATCTTTAATCTCTATTCGCCCCAGGCCAATTAGAGTATCTAGGAGTTCCTGTTTCTTTTGTTTGTATCTTGCAAAATAGCTATCTGGTCCTTTGGTATGCTCTGAGCCCGTGACACAGCGCTTCTTTAATGAATTTCTAGTTGCGGGGACTCCACCAAATGCATTCACTTTTTTTCACCCCTTCGTGTTTACCCGTGTCCAGCTTATAGAGATCACTGATTAATCAACCCTCTTCAGTGCCTCCTCTCTAAACTATTATCGGCCGTTTTTACCAAAAATTTCACTCAATTTCAAAATTCTTTCAAAATACTTTTTTGCAGCTTTTTTTCTCGTCGGAAAGCAATGATAGTCACATTTGTTTATCGTCGTAAATAAGAGTATAAGACAATGTATATTGTAAATTAATCAGTGATTCTATATATAGGTTTTTTCGGCGGGTTTTAGCTCTGCTCAGTGATGATATTTATTCCTTGACTGTTTTTAAAATTAAGGTTAGTAAATAATTGGGCTTCAGCAGATCTGCCAGTTGCTTTTAGAAAAGCAGTGAGATTAAATTGTTTGAGATGAATTCTGTCAATTTCCTTTTCAAATTCTAAGTCAAAAATTTTGGCAGTGGTGTTTGTAGTTAAGTTGAAAATTTTAGAAAAATTAAAGAAAAAGAGATCAGAGGTTTGTTTGTTAATAGCTTGTCCCTCCAGTAATTTGCAGGGAGGAAGAGGGCCTGATTCCGCGCGGTACTTTTCTGTCGGAAGTAATTTTTGCCTTAAGAGAAAAGTAACAAAATCTGTGGTTTTGCTGGGATAGATAAAGCTTTCTGCCGAATGATTTGCCGCGCGCTTCAGGGATTCCTTAGCATTGTCGTTGGTAAGGCAGTGGTTTATTACGGCTATAAATTGTTGCAAGGAAAGGAGCCGAAACATCTTAATCATATCTTCAGGTGAAAGAGCAAATTCTTCTTGAGGATTTTTGAAGGCGATCAAACTGGCTAGTAAGGCGGACATAGACCCTAGATCAATACTTTTAGACTTAAGCATATCCACGAATTGGGAGATGATTGGCTCAAACGAAGAATTATTCAGACAGTCATTGGCAACGCAAAAGCGGATTAAGCTGGGAGCCATGGAATAATAGTTATTGTAATTATAATCTTCTCCTGTTTCACGGGGGAGTACTTCTAAAGCAGTTTTCACCAGTTGCTCAAAAAGATTGATCGCCAGTTTTGTATCTTTTAGCGACGCGAAAGCGGCAGCAAAACTTTTTAGCATAATAGGCGTTTTGATGGGGTTTACCGGGAGCCGCCATCCCCCGTCCAAGTAAAACCAGAGGTTCTCGGCAAAAATAAATTCTGCTCTTGCAGGTTCTCCCATGGCATCCAGGTTAGTAGCAGTCATATTAATATCCTTAACTAGTTTTACCTGGTTGCTGCGAAACATTGAAAGCTCGCCAAGTTGCTCAGCTCTCCTCATCAGAGCCAGAGCTTTTTCTTTTTCTTTAAATTCACCGAAGAGACGAGCAATCTTGCAAAGAGCCTCAATGCGCCTGGTCTGAAAATGACCTTTCGCTCCTCGGGGAGGGGGGATATTGTCAATCATTTCAGGTTTAGCTGCCAGCTCAAGGTGCTTTACCGCCTCATCGTGTCTTTCTTCTTTTTCGTAGTATTGAGCAAAACTAATTAAAACTTCAATTATCACGATGGGCGCCGGAGGAAGGCTTTTTCTTAGGGCTTGCGCTTCATCTTCTTTTCTTAGAGCCAGCAGGGTAGTAATTCTTTCAATCTGTAATTCAAAAGAGGGTTCCAGTTTTGTTCTTTTTAAAATTTCTTCTGCCGCGAGGTAGGCTTTTTCCGCCTTATTTTTTCCCGCTACGACCCTGGCCATACGAACATGAACTTTGATCCTGTCGTCGAGCTCATTTCGCAGGCGTGTTTCCGCGATATCAGCAACTCGTTTTAGCTGCGCCTCCGCATCACCTTTCAGGCCAGAGGTTATTGCCAATAAAGCCTTAGTTACATTGGCCGGGTAATGAATTCTTTCTTCTACAATATCCAGCGCCAGGTCAATAAATGGAGCTGGATTACCTCCTTTTTTAGCCGCCGCGACTAGGCCAGAAAATACTTCAAGTAAGACATCGTCTTTATCCCCATGTAAATATTTTCCGGCCAGTAGATTTTGGTCACTGCCATCGTAGAGAAAATTTCCTGCTTCAATTACGTCGAGAGCGTCTTTAAAATGTTCAATCTCTCCTGTTTTTTTACCAACGGATACCAGGTAAGTAATGGCCAAAGAGCACATGGCATTTGTTTTCGTGTAAATTTTGGGAATGACTTGAAAAAGTAAATTTACCGCCCTTGCTTCAAGCGAGTCATCTTGAAGCGTATGGTACAAAGGGTTTTGTTTGATTGATTGAAGACAATGGAGAGCGGCCCAGTTATCTAATCTATCCATGACAGCTGATCTTTTCCCGGGGGCAGTGTTCATTCGACGGTGGGCTGCCAGCATAAGGATGGATTTACGAGCTAATCTTGCTGCTTCGGCGTTTGCCTTCGAATTTCGCAATGCTATTTCAAGTTTTCTAACCCTTGCGGATATAGCAGGATAAAAAATTCGATAAAAAACCCTAGCCTTAAAACTTGTCATCCCAGCTACGGGAGGCTTATTTACTACATTAGTATAGGCTGGTGGCCCGACAGTGACGTCATCGCCATGGGGGTTAGTAGCTCCCATAGCAGCGGAGATTTCTTTAAGGGTATCGATTCTGGCTGTTAATCCTTGTGCCTGTTGTGTTAAGCCTTCTAACTCTGTTTGCAGTTGAGCGTTTTGCTTAGTAAGGATTGCTACTTGTCCTTCTAAGTTTTTAACTTGCTCCTCAAGGTCAGTTTGGGCGCTTTTAGCTTCAATTTCAACTTTTTTAATTTCTAATAGGTGCAAAGCTGCCATCCTGACTGGCCCAAGGGTTTTGCGGCTGTGGCCGTCTGTGATTGCAGCAATTAATTCTTGGCTTTCTTGGCTGTTTGGGCCCAAACGTCTCTTGGCAACGTCTTTCATGCTCAATAAGGTCTCGTGCTTTGCTTTCGCCCTATTAATAAATGAAAGTATCCTAGCTATCTCTCCCATTTGTTTACTCCTTTAAGCCTGAGCCAACTAATTCTAAGTAAGTAAATCGAGCCTTTTGGAAAGAGCCATATCTGTCTTCTTGAATTATTACTTTTTCCTCAGCCAGCATGGGATTTCCTACTGGAATTTCAGCTGGTAGCATCTCGGGCCTCCTCTCCTAAACTATTATCGGCCGTTTTTACCAAAAATTTCAGGTTATCTTAAAATGAGTAGATAAAATTCTGGGGGTATACTATGAAAGCTACTTTAGAGGTCGGAACAAAAGGCAAGGAAGAAACAATAATCAATCGAGGCAAAAGCAGTCCCATCAGATGTTCATTTTAAAAAATTGGCTAATGTTATATACTTGAAAAAGTGAATCTAAAAATTGTTCGCTCTCATCGCAGGTCAATCTCTTTAGAAGTCAAAGCTGATGCTTCTCTGGTTATTCGTGCGCCCATATTTGTTCCTGAGGACTATATTCACGCTTTAGTTAGACAGAAGCAGCTTTGGATTAGCAAAAAACAGCAGCAAACACTGGAGTGGCAAAGGCAAAGCGTTAAACCGGGGCCAATTGAGGTGGAGGCGGCTAAAAAAAAGGCCCAGGAGATTATTCCCCAAAGGGTAAGGTGGTATTCTAAGGCAACTGGAATTAGATATCGACGAGTTAGAATTTCTAATGCGCGCAAGCGCTGGGGATCTTGCAGCGCCAAAGGGAACCTTAATTTTTCCTGGCGGCTGGCGCTGGCCCCTTTAGAAGTAATTGATTATGTAGTAGTGCATGAGTTGTCCCATATTGTTCATGGCAATCATTCGCAGCGATTTTGGGCTTTGGTTAACAAGTTTTACCCAAATTATAAGGCTTGTCGCAAGTGGCTTCGATCTGAAGGACATCTGTTATAATAAACAAGGGGTGAATAAAATGGAAGAAAAAAAGATGCAGATTAAGGTTGAGACTGGGGCAACAGATGAGGTTTACAGTAATTTAGCCGTGATTTCACACAATGAGAATGAGTTTGTGATGGATTTTATCTTTGTCCACCCGCCGCAAGGCAAGCTTAACGCTCGGGTCATCATGTCGCCGGCCCATGCCAAGCAATTTGCCAAGGCCCTGGCTGAAAATGTGGAAAAGTATGAGAATAAAGCAGGGGTGATCAAAGAGCCGCCTGAGCCACCGGTCATGGGGATTGAGTTTTCGAAAAACTAATGATAAAACAAATGTCCGCTGGAAATGAAAAGGGGAGGGGTGGTCAGAATGAAGGAGAGGGAAAGAATGGAAATATTGCCGGAAGAGATTAGAGATAAAGTATCGCTGGTGGCCGAAGGGCACGAGGTGCTGCGTAGAGAGATCAGGCAGACGAGGGAGGAGTTGGTCAATAGGCTTGATAATTTAGAAGTTGGCCAGTTCGGTTTAAATCAGAAAATTGATCGTGTTGAGGCTTCTCTAGCGAATAAAATTAACATGGTTCATGTTACAACCATGGCAATTAATGACAAGCTGGATGAGCATATCAAATTGAATGTGAAGAGATATTTTTTAACGAGCCTTTGGTTGTGCCTGATGACAAACACTCGAAGATGGAGCAGCGCTTTTACGCTCTGGGTAGGACCAATCAAGATAGATTGCTTTTTGTGGTTTATACGATAAGGAGCAATAAGATTAGGGTGATTTCTGCCAGGGATATGAATAAGCGAGAAAGGGGATGTTATCAATGAGAAAAACAAAAAAAGTCCCAAAGTTTAAAAATGAGGCGGCCGAGCGGAGGTTTTGGGCCAAGCATGACTCAACCCAGTATCTTGATTATTCACAAGGGAAAAAAGAGCTTTTCCCCAACCTAAAGCTTTCGCTCAAAACAATTTCTCTGCGTTTGCCGGAATCGCTAATTGAATATTTAAAAGTATTGGCCAATAAACGAGATGTTCCTTACCAGTCCTTGATGAAGGTCTTTTTGGCCGAGCGGGTAAAAAAAGAGCTCCCTTAAACAACCGGCCCACGCGTAGTTAATTTTCACACCTCTTAAACTTCCCAAATCTCTTACTCGCCCAAATTCCCACATTTCGCTCAACCAAATAGAAACATGGGATCAAGAAGAGGGTGATAAAGGTTGAAAAGATCAATCCCCAGGTCAAGGCTAAGAGGAGCGGGAACAAAAAGTCTATTCTGCCACCTAGGAACCCATATAATGATGGAATCAGTCCAGCGACTGTCGTTACTGTTGTTAAGGTGATTGGTCTAAATCTGAGCATGGCGGCATCTGCTACGTGCTCTAATGTTAGTGTTTCCCCGGTTTTGCAAATATCCTCTTCCTTTTTGTTTAAGAACTTAAGCATAACAAGCGAGTTATTAACGACAACGCCGGAGAGCCCCAGAATACCGATCAAGCCCATAAAGCTTACTGTTTCACCGTGCAGGGCAAAGGCAAAAATCACGCCAACCAAACCAAAGGGGATTGCCAGCATGACAATAACTGGTTCGGTAAATGAATTAAAGAGAATTACCAAGATAATATAAATTACTAAAATTGCGATAGAGAAGGCATTAAAGAAGTCGTTCATGGATTCATCCGTGGTCCGTTCTTCTCCGCCAAATTCCATCCTAAATCCTGAGTGTTCGGCTACTAAGGGTTCATACTTAGCTTTTAGTTTTTGATTATATTCATTAACGTTTAATTTTTCTTTTTCTACGTCTGCTGAAATGCGGATTGAGCGGTCTCCTTCGCGATGCCAAATTGCCATAGCCGATGACTTTTCGTCAAAAGAGATAAAACTGCCCAAACTAATTAATTTCCCCATCCTGTTGGGGATAGTTAAGTTTTTAATATACTCTGGGTTATTGCGGTATTTTTCTTCAAGCATTACCCTAAAATCAATCTCTTCGCCTTCTTTGCGGATGGAAGTGGCAACCGTGCCGCTGATGGCTGTGCGAATAACACTAGCTACATCAGCCGCGGTAATCCCAAGCTCACTCATTAAGCGGTGGTTAAGTTTAACATTTAACTCGTTAAGCCCTTTTTCATCACTGCGAATAATATCTATGATCCCGTCTTGGGCTTTAATGTGATTATAGAAGTTGTCTGCTAGTTTCATCCTGATCTCATCATTGTCGCCAATAAAGGTAACGTCAACTGGTTTGCCAACCGGGGGGCCACCCGCATCCTCAATAACATTAAGGACGGTAAAAAGTGAGTCTTCTTTGAGTGGTTTAACCTTAACCCTTATTTTGTCGGCAATTTCCTTTGAGGAAATCTTGCGTTTTTGGGCTGGGGTCAGGTTGATCGTAAGCCTGGCCCAGTGGCTTTGTGAGACTGAGGTTGCAGTGTCCCACATATCTGTTCCTCGTTCCCCAATTGTGGTGACATAGCTAGCCATTATTTCTTTAGGGACGGTTTCCAAAATAATCCCTTCAATTTTTCTAGCCCTTCTTTCTGTCTCGTCCAGCGGTGTCCCTTTAGGGGTTTCCAGCTTGATCATGATAAGATCATCATCAGTTGAAGGGAAGAGCTCAAAACCAAGCATTGGCAACACAACCCCAACTGCCAGGATAAAAACAAGCAAAAACCCTCCGATTGCCAGGTGTTTCCTCTTAAGGATCTTAAGAAGCCCTTTGCGATAGGTTTTTTCTAAAAATTTAATTAACTTGGGTTTTTCTTTCCCTTTGAGTTTTACATGAGCCAAGTGGGCGGGCAAAATAAAAGCTGATTCAAACAATGATGCCAATAAAACTACTGTAACTACAATCGGCATGGCCTTAAGCCACTCGCCCATAATTCCGCCCATAAGTAGGATAGGGAGAAAGACAGCAATAGTTGTTGTTACGGTAGCTACAACCGGCCAGAAAATCTCTGAGACTCCTTTGACCGAGGCCTCAATTGCATCCATCCCTTTTTCTCGATAAGAAAAAATGTGTTCAGCTACAACTATGGCGTCATCAACCAGCATCCCCAAAACAATAACAATGGCCAGGAGAGAAATGCTAGTGACTGAGATGTCGTAAATTGGCATAAAGTAGAAAGCTACTAGCAAAGAGAAGGGGATCCCCAGCGCTGTCCAAAAAGCAATCTTAGGATCTAAAAAGATCATTAGACAAAGGACGACCAGAACAAACCCGATTAAAGCGTTTTGGATAACGACATTGAGCATGGCCTTAACATAAATTGAATAGTCTTTGACTACTTGAGAAGAAACACCTGCTGGGAGTTCTTTGTTGTATTCAATTAGGAGTTTTTTAACGCTTTCGGCAACCCTTACGGCATCGGCATCGCTCTTTTTATTGACAACAATATTAATGCATGGTTCCCCATTGGTCTTAATGATTTTGCTTTGTTCTTCAAAATTATCAGTGACATTGGCGATGTCAGAGACAATTAAACGTTGACCGGAAAAGGCTGATCTGACAATGACATCTTTAACCTCTAAGGGATCATCAAATTGTGAAAGGGTAATAATTTTCTTTTTGGTGGCGAGCGACTGGATTGTCCCGCCACTTAGACGAATGTTTGTTGCCCTAACTGCCCCCATAATTTCTGTTAAAGAGACATATTGGTTTGCGGCTTTTTGCGGATCAACTTCCAGGTGAACCTCTCTTTTGCGATAACCTTTCTTTTGCGTGCTGCCAACGCCTGGCAGAAGTTTAATTTTGCGTTCGAGGTTGCGGGTTAGTTTACGCAGCTCAAGTTCGCTGATATGGCTGTTGCCGCTAACAGAGACTTCAAAAACCGGGAAGATGTCACTTTTTAGTTCAGTAATAACTGGTTTGCCATCAACTTCAGTCGGCAGGCCTGTTACTCGCTCAACTGCTTTGGTAATGTCTTTTTTTACTTCTTCAGAATCCTTGGCATTGGGGTCTATTTCCAAGAAGATATTTGAGAAATTTTCAGATGAATAAGAAGTCATCTCCCTGATCCCTGAGACATCCTTTAATTCATCTTCAATGGGGGCTGTGACATTGATCTCAACATCTTCAGGAGCTGCTCCAGGATAAAAAGTGGTGACAAAGACCATTTTAAAATCAACATTGGGCAAGCTGTTCCTTTTCAAATTAAGAAAAGCCAGCGCGCCTGAAACCAGGACCAGGACCAGGAACATGTTAACTAACTTTGGATGTTCGATAAAATATTTAAATAAATTTTTCATAAGGTCAGCACGTCCTTATACTCTACCAAATAACGATCAGTCAGCGCCTTAATCTGGTTAATAACCTTTTCCCGGGCAAATAATGTTTCGTTCAAGCTATTCTCAGCTGCCAGTACGTCATCTTCAGCTTGCAATAAGAAATAGACTGAACTGCGGCCCTGGCGAAATTTTTTC
>JBDRMQ010000008.1:0-3292 GCA_043811955.1 bacterium
GATCTTTTTGTACATACCGTACATAAAACCAATTTCCCGGCCGCCAACTCCGATGTCGCCGGCTGGGACGTCGGTGTCAGGTCCGATGTGTCGGCAGAGCTCGGCCATAAAGCTTTGGCAAAAGCGCATAACCTCGCCATCAGATTTTCCTTTTGGATCAAAATCTGAACCGCCTTTGCCGCCCCCCATTGGCAGGGTGGTAAGGGCGTTTTTGAAAATTTGTTCAAAGCCTAAGAACTTAATGATCCCAAAATTGACTGAAGGATGAAAACGCAATCCTCCTTTGTATGGGCCGATTGCACTGTTAAATTCAATCCTGAAACCACGATTTACCTGGACCTCGCCTTTATCATTGACCCATGGAACACGGAAAACAATTTGCCGCTCAGGCTCAACAATCCTGTCAGCAATTTTAGCCTCACGATACTCTGGGTGTTTGTCTAGGACCGGGGCGATAGATTCGAGAACCTCTTCAACGGCCTGGTGGAATTCAGGCTCGTTTGGGTTGCGCTTTTTCACGTCAGCTAAGATTCTTTTAACCATTTTTCTCCTCCTGTTGCATTTGATATACCAAAGTATTATGATATAGACCTTGGTTTACCTGCCTAGAGGCAGGCTCGACACCCTGGCTTTGCCAGTGAGGATATTATACGGCAAGTGATTGCCGTATGTCAAGAGGGACATTTATGAAGGAAATTGAACGAAAAACACATGCTATCTTACATATTATTGCTAATTCAGCTAAGCCGATTGGTTCAAAAGAGATTTCAGCAGAGTTGAAAGCACATGGAATTGAATTGACTGAGCGGGCAATTCGTTATCATTTAAAAATTATGGATGAAAAGGGTTTGACTGAAACTAAGTGGAAAGAGGGACGGACAATTACTTTAATGGGGAGAGAAGAATTGGAAGATGCCTTGGTTTCTGACAAGGTTGGCTTTATTATTTCAAAAATTGAATCAATGGCTTATCAAATGGATTTTGATCTTGATAAGAAGGCGGGCAAAGTAATCCTCAATGTTTCACTTATTCCCAAGGATAAATTTGCCGAGGCTTTGGGGGTTATGAAGAAGGTCTTTGATAAAAAATTAAGTATGGGGGTTTTGGTGGCTGTGGCACATGAGGGGGAGGCGCTTGGCGACTTGATTGTTCCTGAGGATAAAGTTGCTTTTGGTACTATATGCAGTATTAACTTAAATGGTATTTTATTGCGTTATGCGATTTCTGTTGAATCAAAGTTTGGCGGGATGCTGCAGATTGATAATTATCATGCATTGCGTTTCACCGACCTGATCAGCTATTCTGGGTCGACCCTTGACCCGCTAGAAGTTTTTATAAAAAGTAAAATGACCAGTGTTGGCTTGGCTGCGGCAACTGGTTCTGGCAAAATCATGGCGAGTTTTCGCGAGATCCCAGCCCTGGCGCGTGAGGCAGCGCTGCCTATTTTGCGCCGAGCAGAAGACGCGGGCTTTGGCAGTGCCCTGGTTGTTGGCAAGCCTGGCCACCCGCTGCTGGGGGTGCCGGTGGCAATGGGGCGGGTGGGTTTTGTTGTTCCAGGCGGGCTAAATCCAGTGGCAGTGCTTGAAGAAGAGGGGATTGCTACCGAGAGTAAGGCTTTGGTTACCCTGATCGATTACCAGCGTTTGAAACTTTTTTGTGACGTGAGAGGTGGTAGTTAATCTAGCGGAGGAAGGCTAATGGCTCAGGGTTGGAAATTGTTTTCTCCACTCGCCTATTTTGCGTCCACCGGGAGAGAGATTTCCGTAGCAATATATAACCCATTTACCTTTGGCGTCTACTGGTCTTTTGCTTCCCAATCTCCCATTCCAATGTGGGCAATAGAACCACCACTCTGTGTATGCGGGGAAGTGTCTATACCGCCAGTTATGATCATCCTGGGTATCTATTGCGTCTGGCTCTGTCCAATTTTTGTTTGGTGGAGGGTTGTCAATCAAGGTAAAAGGATTATCTCTTGGCCAGGCCTCATCCTCAGCAGGACTAAGCTGGAGAATGTTTTGCAGCATTATGGTTCTGGTGGCAATCTTTAGGGCATCAAAGACTTCGTCTTCGGCTTCATTAAGGGCTTGGGATGAGAGGTCAAGAAATCGGGGGAGAGCCATTGCTGTCAGTATACCAAGCAAGACAATAACAACAATCAATTCAACTAAAGTAAAAGCTTTTCTTTTCTTAAACATAATTCTTGGTTTGATCCCTAATAATCCTTTTATGATATAGTAAAAAGGAGATACAAGCAATTACCTTTTTGGTGTTGCCTTTGGAAAATTCGAGATCGTTTCAAAGGTGCGTGATGAAGATGCGAAAGCCCACCAGTTCCTCTCCCAAACATTCCTTTATCCTGATACCAGCTACTGCTTCAACCGACCCAAAACCCGATTTAGCAAATAATTTTCCCCACAAAAGGGGCTCCAGAGATTAAACATAGGTTTAGCCAATGCATTCGAGTGCGGAAACCTGCGACTGAACGTCGCGGTTTCCTAGTCTTTCTGAACAATGTTAGGAAACATACGATTTTGGATATAGCTACTCCTTAAAAAGGGGTCAGGAATTTCCGATTTAGAAATGCCTTCTCAGGCTGGCGCCAGGGATAAGCGTATTTTTTCGCGAATACTTTGAAGCAGTTCAAAATAAATATCAGCAACTTTTAAAAATAACTGCCGGCCATGCTCAACTACCTTGCCAGCGATAAAAATCAATTGCCAACGCAAAGTAGCAATTGTTTTTGTCTGCCAGCTTTCTTCCAGGAATAACCTTTTAACAGCAATGCTCAGATTGTAAGCCAGGACACCGATTTTCCCTCATCCCTCATCCCTCATAGCTAATAGCTAATTTCCCTGGCAATAACCTTGCTTAACTTCTGATATGTCAAATTTACTACCAGTTGAAAGGATTGAGAATAGGATTTTTTTGATTCGCGGGCAAAAGGTAATGCTTGATCAGGATTTAGCTGAATTGTACGGGGTTAAAACATTCAATTTGAACAAAGCTGTCAAAAGAAATCATGACCGGTTCCCTAATGACTTTATGTTTCAGCTTACCAAGGAAGAGTTTAAAAACTTGAAATTCCAAATTGGAGTATCAAATTTCGGCCCGAATGATCTTTAGGCCATTTTTCAGCTCTTCCCTAAGATGACTTTCCCATGTTCTCAATGATTTTTACTACCTGATAATTGTGTTTGACATATTGGTTGCCAGCAGTTTCTTCTACCTCAATGGTGGTGCCAATTGCAAGAATAGGCGAGTTAATCAATTGAAATTTTTTGTGACCTGGACT
>JBDRMQ010000009.1:0-4209 GCA_043811955.1 bacterium
TAAATTGAAGACCGTTCATCATGGATAAAATCAGTTGAGACCACCTCTTCATCAGCTACCCCAAGAATCCCTTTAAGATAAGTTTTAGAAGCTTTTTTGAGCATGGCATCAATCTCTTCAATCGAAGTATCTTTGGCTGCCAAGAAGGTAAGAACAACCACAGAAACATCTGCAGTCGGAACACGGAAGGCCATACCGGTAAGTTTACCATTAGTTTCAGGCAAAACTACACCAACTGCTTTGGCTGCTCCGGTTGAAGAAGGAATAATATTAATCGCTGCTGCCCGACCGCCGCGCCAGTCTTTCTTTGATGGGCCGTCAACAGTCTTTTGGGTCGCAGTGTAAGCATGGATAGTGGTCATCAAACCATTTTGAATCCCCACCCCTTCTTTAAGCAGAACATGGACAACCGGGGCTAAACAGTTGGTGGTACAAGAAGCATTGGAAATAATATTATGTTTCGCTGGATCGTATTCATTATCATTGACCCCCATGACAATGGTCTTAACATCACCTTTGCCAGGAGCGGAAATAACTACTTTTTTAGCGCCGGCAGCCAGATGACCTTTGGCTTTCTCTGAATCAGTGAACAACCCTGTCGCTTCAATAACAATTTCAACGCCCAAAGCTTTCCAAGGTAGTTCGGCCGGGGTTTTGGTCGCCATAATACATTTGATCTTATTGCCATTGACCACTAGCACATCTTCACCTTCAGCTTTGACCTCTCCATTAAACCGACCATGGACTGAATCATATTTCATCTGGTAAGCAAAATATTTAGCATCTGTGCTAACATCAACCACTGCCACAATTTCTATCTCGGTTCCCAAGACCCCTTTATCAGCCATCGCGCTTATAACCTGCCGACCGATCCGTCCAAAACCATTAATTCCCACTTTAACTGCCATTTTTAACATTCCCCCTTCAAAATTTTTCTTATCACCTTTTAGGCAACAGAAATTTTATTATAACTCGCTTAAAAACTAGTGTCAACCATGCTATAATTTGCCGCAATGGAAGACCACGATCAAATATCTTGGAAAATAGTCTACCTAGCCACAACTTTTTCCCTGTTAGTCCTCGGAATAGCCTATTATTTCATGTCCCCGCAAGATGCCACCTTTTTTTCTGACGAAAAAACAGAGAAAATCGCTGAGTTTAAATCAACCAGGGTCTCAGGCCGCAAGCAAGGAAAAAAGATTTGGGAGTTCTCGGCCATTGAAGGCTGGACAATTACAGACCGCTCAGCCACCTTTCTTAAGGATGTAACAGACGGCGATTTATATATTAATGAAAAGTTAGCTGTCACAAAACTGGTCGCCCCCCTAGCCAAAGTCTATCAAGGCTCTGAAGTTGTTGAAGCCTTTGGCTATCCAACAGGAGAAAAAAAAGGGGGAAGCAAACTCTCCGCCCTTTTGAACCTGGGACGAATGTCTGACCCAGAAGATAAAAAAGCTACTGAGTGGACAAAATTAGTTGCTGACTCCCTAAAATACGATCCAAACAAAAAGGTCTCTGAAATTCGAGGTGACATTAAGCTAGCTAAAAAAGACTCGACAATTTATTCACAATATATGATGGTCTACCATGAAGCAAAGACAGCCACTATTCATGGGGATTTACGGCTTGAACGCCAAGACGGGGTCTTGCGCTCTGATAAATTATTTTACTACAGCCAGGATGAAAAACTAGAGGCCAAAGACAGTGTGAACATTACTATTAGGGATAAGGGCTTAACCACTAAAATCAAAACTAACCAAGCTATTTTTTACAATGATATTACCGAACCTATGACTTTTTACGGCAGCATCGAAGTCTCTCAACCAAAAAAGCTAGCCATTGCCAAGCAAGGCTTTTATTCCCAAAAAGAAAACAAGCTTGTCCTCAGCCAGGACGTCAAAGCTATTTTTGAAAAAGCATCCGCTATCATTGGTGAAGATTCAGCGAAAAAATTAAAGGGTGAAAAAGAGCAAGGGGTTTTGAAAGAAAAAACCTTGCTTAATTCAGACAAACTTGTTTTTTCAACCAGAAGCGGCGACGCCACGGCACAAGGCTCTGTCCACGTCACCCAAAAAGGCAAAGAGGCAAAATCAGACCAGGCAATTTTCAATGACGAGAGCGATATTTTAACCTTGACAGGCAATGTCTACATTAAACAAGAAGATGGTTGGGTTAGCGCTAGACAAGTTATTGTTTCAGTTACTGATGAAACCCTGGAAGCTACCGGCTCGGTTGAAGCTAAGTTTAAGCTTTAAAATATCAACTCTATCTTGGCCTAAGTATGTATGTGAAATCTTCCCCTTGATCTGATAACTGCGCACCAACCACTCTATCCTCTCCGTCAAATTCAAATCTCAAAGAACTAAAATCATTTCTTGGCGCATAAATAGTACTCGTAGGAAAAACCCTTCCCAACATATTGGCAACATTGTCCCCTTCCCTTCCTCCTTGCGCTGTTGAACAACTACTAACAACAATAATACTATCCTCTGCCATAAATCTATCTAATCCTCGCATTTCTTGTTCATCAGATAAATCAAGCATATCGGTTTCCTCTGCATCTATATCATTATCATCAAATTCAGTTGAACTAGGGTTCCCATGACCCTCAATTACTAAAAGAGAAATGGGTTGTGACTCCCCAACTTCTCTAATCGCTTGATACAAATCAGTGTCCTGCCTTGCTTCATAAGGTACAACTCTATATCCCCTCTGCAATAATTCAATTGTTTCTGAATTTTGAAAGGCATTATTCCAATCTGATCGAGCAGTAACCACAACGGCTACCGGTCGATTATCAGGTCTAATTGTTCTTCGATTATCAATTATTTCTTGGATCTGAGAAAGAGAAAAATATCTAAATCTTTGTCTAAATCTTGCCGGATCCAAATCTAATTCTCTTAAATCCGAACAAACCTCTTGATATCTAGCAACTAATTCATCAGAAGGATCAATCATATAATTTATACTATAAAAACTGGCCTCAAAACACTCTTCCTGAAAACCTCTATCGGTTCGCAAATTATTGTGTGCCATTTCGAGAAGTCCTGAAAATGAACTAACTGCAGCTAAAACTATCTCCCGATCATTCTTGAATCTCTCATCGGCATGCCTTAACCAATATCCTCTTATCCTAACCGCTTCAAGAACAAACTCTCTATTCTGCCATAATGATTCATCAAGAAAGGGACAAGCATCTACCGTTTGTCTAAGAGCCGCTAAAGCAATCTCTGGATCAGCTCTTAATCCCGGGTCAATGTTCCCTAGCTCCATCCCATCACGTCTTACTGCCGCTAAGGCGACACTCCTAACACTCCGTGAAAATGGAAATTCTGCTTGAGAAGATGGCTCATTTATAACAACAGCATCCTCACCCAATGAAGGATCTGAAAAACGTGCTCCAAAAGATTCAGACGTAATACTTGGGTTTCCAAGTGTCGTCATACGTAGCTGATTTGGACAAGAATCCGTTCTAAATTGTACCATTTTGTTCCTCTTTAGTTCCTGTAAAGAATAGGGAATCTTATACTACTTTATCGTGTTTTAAGGGTCAGAACTTGCGTAAAATCGGGGCCAGAAAATTATTTTCTGTCTTCTCATATCATACTTTGCAGAATACCTGAAGATGAAAAAAGGCGCATAATGGGTAAAAGCCAAGAAAGTTGTTGTTTCAGTCACTGATGAAACCCTGAAAGCTACCGGCTCAGTTGAGGCTAAGTTTAAGTTATAACAACCCCTTCTGTCCCGCCGTTGGCGGGACATCTTCCCCTTATTAAGGGGGAGATGCCGAGACGCCCGCTTCGACGAGCGAAGCCCGCCTTGCCGAGCTGGCGAGGCATAGGGGGTTAAAAAATCAACTTCTGCCGTCTCATGGCAATACTTTGCAATATCCCCAAGGAAATTAAGTTCATTAAAAGGGCAGAGCCGCCAAAGCTGACAAAAGGGAGCGGCATCCCCACCACAGGCAGCAGACCTAAGGTCATCCCGACATTTGCCACTACGTGAAAACAGGTCATGGTCGCGATCCCTGCCGCCAAAAATGTGCCAAAGCCCTCACTCGCCTCTTTGGCAATAAGCATAGCCCGCCAGATAAAAACACTAAAAAGCGAGAGAAGAAATGTCGCGCCTAAAAAACCAAACTCTTCACCAATAACTGAAAAAATAAAATCAGAATGCTGCTCAGGGATAAATTGAAGCTGGGTTTGCGAG
>JBDRMQ010000010.1:0-28581 GCA_043811955.1 bacterium
AAGCCAATTGTCTCTGGGGAAAAGGATTTCATGATGGGCTCTCGCATTAGTGAGGCCAAAACTAATATGCCTTTATATAAATATGTTTCTAATCGCTTTTTGTCTTTTGTTGAAGAATTAAGTTTTCGGCTGAATTTGTCAGAATATCACTCGGGATTTCGCGCTTACAGTCGTCAAGTTTTAGAAATAATTCCTTTCCTGAAAAACTCTAATGACTTTGTTTTTGATACCCAGGTTTTAGCCCAAATTTCCTTGGCGAATTTTAGGGCTGGAGAGGTTAATGTCCCTTGCCGCTATTTTGCCGAGGCTTCAGAAATAAATTTTTGGCGCAGCACGGTTTATGGGGTAGAGACCTTGCTGGTTTGCTTGAAATTGTTGCTCCACAAAATAGGGGTGAAAGTGTTTGCGGAGTTTTGTTTGAAGTGATAGGATAAATCACAATGAGACGCCAAGGTTTTACTTTAATTGAATTAATAATAACTATGGTCATAATTGTGATTATGTCAACCGCTGCCTTTATCTCACTTAATTCCAAAAACACAATTATCCTGGATGCCGCTGCCAAGAAGATAGCCGGCGATCTCAAATACGTCCAAAATTTAGCAATTTCAACTTCACAGTGGTATGGCATTGTTTTTGCGGCTGATCCAGCCAATTCATACACTGTTTACCTTTATGATGGAAATAATCTCGTAGTTATTGATGATCCTGCTGCTTCTGGTAAAGACTTTATTGTTAACCTGGATGAGACATACAAAGGGGTAAAAATCTCTAACGTTACCTTTGACTTTGGCACAGCAATTTACTTTCATCCTTTAGGAACGCCTTATGTTGATTTTAATGGGAATGAAATAATCAATCCTGGTAGTATTGTCTTGGATTTTTATAATAAGATAAGAACTATAAATGTAACCCCTGGGACAGGCTATGTAACAATTAATAATTAAAGGGAGTGATCTGTTTTGCAAAGAAAAGGGTTCTCGTTGATTGAAGTTGTTATCTCAATGGTTGTGATCGCTATTGTGATGTACGCGGTTATTGCTGTTTTTATTACCTCTGGAGCCAAAGGGGTCAATGTTGAGATTTTTACAGTTGCCCAGTCGCTGGCTGAGGGGAAAATGGAAGAAATGATGGCCAGGCCCTATGGCGACCTCAATACTATTGGCCCGATAAATTATACTGGTGATTTGCTGGCATACACTTATACTATAACGGTTAACGATGTTGAGCCGCTTGATTTTGACACGATTGCATCTGCTCCACCAAGTAATTATCGTCGGATCATCATCGCAATTAACCATCCAATCATGACTGATCCGGTTACCCTCGAATCTGTGAGGGCCAACTACTAACATGAGAAAAGCACATACATTAATTGAAAGTATTATGGTGGTTGTGTTGGTGGGGATTATTTCTTTTGTTTTTGCCATTTATATCCAAGAGGGATTTAATGCCTGGCAGTTTATTAGCGGGCAAAAGAGTATTGCGATGTCAAGCCGGTCAGCCCTTAATCGCATGGTTAGGGAGATAAAGAGATGTGAGGCAGACTCGATCAATGCGGCTCAGCCGGCTGTGTTTGTCTTTAATGATAGCATTACTGATATGCAGGTTAGTTTTCTTCAGGTTGGGTCAGATCTATCGCGAGGTGGATCTATTCTTTTGTCTGATCTTCAAAATCCAGGCGGGTTGCTTTTTACTTACTTAGATGAAAATGGGGCTGAGCTGCCTCAGCCTATCCCTGACAATAATTTGGTCAGGGTGGTCAAGTGTCGTTTAATTGTTGTTAAAAATGATAATAAATTTGTGATTGAATCAGCCGCCCGCATCAGGAATCGGATATTGTAAAATGAAAAGGAAAGGTTTTAGCTTAGTTGCCGCGGTTTTTATCCTTTTAGTCATGTCAGTCTTATCCCTTGGCATTGTTAGTCTGGTCTCCTCTGACGCGGTTAGTGCGGTTAGGAACTATCATTCCCTGCGGGCTTTTTACATAGCTAATGCTGGGATGGAGCATTATTTGCGAGAGCTCTCTCTTGATGCGGATTGGTCTGATGGCCTTCCCGCGACTGCTGCTCGAACTTTCGCCAATGGTAATTTTCAGATTACGGTTCAACCGCCTTATAAGGCCAATAGCATTACCTTTACTTCAACTGGGTCCATTGTGATTAATGGGCAGCAATATGATAGAGAGATTAGTTGTTTCCTAACCAGGGCAGGATCATTTTTAGAAACCCATGTGATCTATTGGCCAGGGTTTGGGGGAGCTCCGATCCAGTATACTACTTTTTCACCGAACATCCACATAGAGGGGGATATGTGGGCTAATGGTAGCTATTTCTTTAATAGTGATACTTTTATTAATGGGAACATTAGCGCAACTGGTTTGGTTCATTCTACAGAAGCAATGACTGTTATAACTGGCGAGGTAGTGGAGGGCGTAGCGCCGCTGGCAGCTACCCCTTCACTTAATTCTGGCCCATATGATGCTGAAATAGCTATTGCGCTGGCCACGGGGGGGGGGACTATAAAAACGTTAGCTCTCAACCTTGCTCCTGGAAATACTTATGTTAATGGCGATGTGATTATTTTGCCAAATGGTTCTATCACGGCTGGGATTTCTCCTTCCACAATTATTGCTACAGGTAACGTTGATTTAGGTAATCTTGTTAAAACCTCTGGTAATTTGTCGGTTATTGCCGGTGGGACCTTGACCATTGGCAGTGGGGTTGACTTGGCAGGCTTAGGGGTTTGGTATTCAGTTGGTAATGTCATAATCGGAAACAACTCTATTCTGGGTGATAATGTAGAAAATCAAGGGTTTTCGCTGGTAACTACTGGCGAAGTTTTATTTAATGATAATTGTGATTTTAATGGTCTTTTGTATAGTGGTTCGACAGGTTCAACGGGTAATTTTGATTTCAACGGTAATCTTATCTGTGGCTTTTTGGCTTCCATTGGTTCTAATTCGTCATTTATTCGAAATTCTACTTTAGTTGACGCGGACAATATTCCAGGTTTTAGTCTTGGTGATGAAGTTGGTGGTGAGGAGGAAATTGAGGCCCAATCGTGGCAGGAAATTTATTGATAAATTGTAATTGTGCATAAATCATCTGGAAGTAAAAAGAGAGTTTTTACCCTGGTTGAGCTAGTGCTCATCTTGGTTATTATTGGGGTCTCGTTAACCTTTGTTTTCCATTCAATTATTCCTACCTCAACAGTTGAGCTTGAAGCCGCGGCTAACAAGCTTTTCTTGGACCTGCAATATGCCCAAAATTTAGCCCTTTCAACCTCGGTTTGGTGCGGGGTTGTTTTCATGCCTGATCCTGTCAACACTTATCGTTTGTTAAAAAGCAAAAATGGTAAAATGTCGGCAGTTGAGGACCCGTCAAATATTGGCCGAGACTTTGTGGTTAAGTTGTATGATATCTACAAAGGGGTTGCTATTCAAAGCGTTGATATTAATGGGGGAGAGAGCCTTTGGTTCCACCCTTTAGGGACGCCGCACAGCGCGGACCATGGCCAGGTAATGGCGATGACAGGGGTGGTAACGCTTGAGTACTCTGGAGCTATTAAGACGATAATGATCGACCCTAGTACTGGCCGAATAAAAATTTTCTAAAAAGGACGGCCTTGCTTGATAAAAAGAAAAGGGTTTGCCTTAATTGCCTCGATTTTTATTGTTATGGGGATGACAGTCCTTGCGCTGACAACTGTTAATTTTATCTCTTCTGATTCAGAAATTGCCGTTAAGAACTACCATTCGCTAAGGGCTTTTTATGTAGCCGTGGCTGGGGTCGAGCGATATCTTCTGTTGCTGCAAGCCGATGACAATTGGGCCAGTCCGCCGGCTTGTTCTAATCAGTCGTTTGCTGACGGTGTTTTTTCGATAGAAACAGGTGAAGCCTTGCGAGATCAAATCACCTTTAATGTAACCGGCACGATAGTGGTTGGGTTGAATGCTTATGATCGAAAAATATCACTTACTGTTTTACGGACAGTTGGTGGAATTACTCAAATTATCGATGATTATTTGATTTATGGCGGGGCTGGTGGCAGCACGACAAATATTGGCAGCAATTCCTTTATTTATGGAGATCTTTTTGTTGATACGAATTTAGTTATTGATAATAACACCCTGATCTCAGGAGATGCTTATGCTGCCGGTAGCATAGAAATCGGCAACGGTAGCGTGGTGACCGGAACAGTTGAAGCTTACTCTGATCAGGGACAAACCTTTCCCTCAATTGAAGCTGTTTATTATGATAATTTGTTGGGGCAAGCAGCTCTTGAGCCTAAGGCTGATTGGGCTTTTGGTTCTATTAACTTAACCTCAGCTCAAAGTCCTTATCTTATTAACGGGGACATCACAATTAATAATGAAGCAGTGGTCACGGTTTTGGGTCAGGTTAAAATAGTTGCGACCAATAATATTAGTATCCAAAACAATGTTATTCTTGGCGATAATTTAATGATCGTGGCTGGCGGTGAAATTGATGTTGGCAATAATGTCCAGATTGGTTGCTCCGGCAATTGGTTTTCACGGGGTCTAATAAATGTTGGCAATAATTTTGATATTGGTGGTTTACTGGAGGGTGAGGGGGTTGCCTTTCTTTCTCAAGCAGATATTCACCTTGGTAATTTAGCTGTTAATAGCGGCAAGTTCAACGGCTTAATTTTTTGCGAGGGTTCTTTTGTGCAAACCGGCAATAATTTTCGTTTTGAAGGGAGTATTTTGGCCGGGTTAATGGGGCAGGTGGGAAATAATGCGACCTTAATTTCTAATCCTAACCTAACTGATTATACCAATGTGCCAGGGATCACTGAAAACATAACGGCCGAAGCAAGTGTTGAGCTGATCAATTGGAATGAGCTTTATTAATTTTGTGGCCAATAAATTTGGTGGTATCAAAGATTTGATTAGGTTATAATACTTTTTAAATGAGTAAAACAAGATCAATACTTGGCATTGACTTAAGAATTAATTTTGTCAAAGTTGTGGAGATTGAGACTCGCAAGGATGGTTCTTTTCTTACTAATTTAGGGGTGGCCGAAATCCCCCTTTCCCTTTTAGATAAACACCCCCAAAAAGAAGACGCCCAAGCAGGGGCCTTGCGCCAAATTATTAATGAAAAAGGAATAAAAACCCGCGAGGCAGCGGTGGTTGTTGGCGGGAGCGAGGCCCTGGTCCGTCTTTTTACTATGGCCGCTGTTTCTCGAGATGAACTGGCCGAAGCTATCAGGTGGAAATTTGCCGAAGAGATCAAATATCCAATTGAAGAAGCCTTGGTTGATTTTTATCCTTTGGTCGATGAAGCTGACTCAAAAGAAAAAAAACATGAGTACATAGCCGCTTGTGTTAATCGCAAAGTTTACCAAGATATTGATTATGTTATAAGAAAAGCAGGGTTAAAGCTGACTGCGCTTTCGATCCTGCCAGACGCCCTGCAAAAGATTTTTCAACCGCAAATAAAAAAAGAGAGCGGTAAAATTATCTCTTTGATCTACATGGGCAGGCGTACCACCAATATTAGTATCCTTAAAAAAGGACATCTTGAGTTTAACCGCGAATTAAACATTGGCGGAGAAAATATCACTATGGCCATGTCTGGGGTTTTGGTCTCTCCTGATGGTCAGGTTGAAATAAGCCCTGAGCAGGCGGAAAAAATCAAGGTTGAACATGGCGTCCCTTTGAATGTTGAAAATTACCCGCAGTTATCTGAAATCCCGATAGGCCAGCTGCAAGCTATGGTTAGGCCGGCCTTGGAACGGATTCAGGACGAGATTATGCGAACTTTTGAATATTACAAAGGACAAACTGGTGAAGCGGCAATTGAGACAATCATCTTGACAGGCGGAAGTTCGCTCACTGCTAATTTAGGTAAATTCTTGGCTGAAAGTTTGGGGATCCCGGTTGTTAGTCCTGGGACAATCAATGGCTGGAAATTTGATGAAAGCTTGGTTGACCAAAAAGGACTGGAGAAGGTAATTCCACGGCTGGTCTCGGCCCTGGGGGCGGCCTTGATCGCGGATTCAAGGATCAATTTGATCCCGGATGAAATAAAATATCGCAGCAGAATACTGCGCCAAAAAATCATCCGGCCCGAATATCTCTTGTTTGTCTTGCTGCTTCTTCTCGGTCTATTTTATAGTTTTATTTCTTACCAAATAAACGGGCTGCAACAAAATTCGCAAGGGATTCAAAAAAAGATCAATGATTATAAACCTCGAGTGGCTGTGCTGGAAAATATGCAAAAAGAAGCAAGTGTCCAAGTGCGAAGAAGCTTGACCGCCAAAACCTTGGGCGGCCAAAAAACCAACCTGCCTCAAATTTTTAAAGAAATGAGCCGGCTAATCCCCCGAACTGTTTTTGTCAGGACCCTCGACGTAAAAGCAGGGGATTTAAGTATTTCTGGCGTGGCTTTTGAGGAAGATGAGACCGCGGAGCTTAACTTGGCGAAATTTATTCAGATTTTGTCAAAGTCAGCTTATTTTAAAGATTTAACCCTGATTGAAGCGAATCGAGACGAGAGCTATGTTGAAGGGGCTTTTAATTTTGAACTAAAAGCAAAAATTGGCGGCTAAGCAATGAAAGTATCAAAGAGAGAAAAAAATTTATTAATTATTTCTAGCGGCTTTATCATTTTTTATTTCTTTTATAATTTTCTACTAACGCCAAAATTGGATGAATATTCAAATGTAAAAAATAAAATTACTTCAGACTCTGTTGAGCTGCGGCTCCTTGAGCAAAAAATTAAGGTTTTAGATCAGATAGAAAAGGCTGTGAAGCTGAAGAATGAAAAAAGGTCGTCTTTGCTCTCTGATGTTGAACGTTCACTTTATATATTACGCGTTTTGGCCAAATCTACTTCACAGTCGGGCTTAAAGCTTATTAGGATCAAGCCGGTTCAAAACGACAAAAAGGGTGATGATGGGGTTAAGTTTGAATTAGATTGTCGAGGCAGTTATCAAGAGTTCTATGATTTTTTGGACATTTTAAATGGTTTAGATGTTGTGGTAATTATTGACTCAATGGGGGTAGTTGGTGGAGGAAGCGAAAGTCCGGTTTTAGTAGTTAAGTTTGCCATTACGGCGTATTATTAATTATATGAATAGAAAGAAAATTTTATTAATACTTTTAGGTTTGGTTTTGGGCTACGGCTTATTTACTTTTTGGTCATTATCGCGCCGGCCGGCAAAGCAAATTGCTAAAAAAGATACCAACCTTTTGATTGTCAGGGAAGTTGGTGCGCCGCGAGTTGTTATTGAAACAAAGAGCTCGGCCCCGACCAAAGAGGCTGCCCTGGCCCAAAAGCAAAAGCCAGCCCCCAAAAAAGTTTTTCTGGTTGATCCTTTTGCTTTGAGATTGGCGGTTCAGGGCGTAGGGGGGGCGGCAGGCAAGGAGGGGGCTCCAGTCGCTAGTGGTCCAATTTTAGAAGGGATTTGGGTTGATCCAAAGCTCCGGGCGGCCTTTATTTCAGGTCAGGTGGTGACAGAAGGGGAGGATGTTTTAGGTTGGCGGATTAGAAAAATAGCCAAAGATCAGGTAGACTTAGTTAAGCAAAACCAAGTAATGATATTACGTCTGGAGGATATATATGAATCTGAATAGAAAGGGTATCCGGCGATGGATTAAAACGTTTGTTTTAGTTGTGCTTTTGTCAGTTGTTTGTTCGGCCGCTGTTTCACCGACCAAGCAAGAGTTTAAGGTGCAAGGCGGACTGGTTTATCTTAATCTCAAAGACGCGGAGATTAAAAATGTTCTCCAAATTTTTGCTCAGGCGATCCGGGCCAATATTGTGACTGCGGATGATGTTGCCGGCAAGGTGACAGTGGCTTTTACCGGGATCCCAGCGCGGGAAGGGCTGGAGGCTGTCTTGCGCAGTAATGGCCTTAATTGGTTTGAGGATAACGGGACGATTTATGTTTCAAAAGACATGGTTATGAAGACGTATTATTTAGAAAATGCTCGCCCTTCTGATATTTCCGGGATAATTACGAGTATTTTACCTGCGGATAGCAAGGTTTCAGTTGATGATAGCTACAATGCCTTGGTTATTCTCGCGAGTTCTGATCATATCTTAAGGGTTGAAAAACTGATTAAGGACCTTGATGTTTCGCCAACTCAAGTAATGATTGAAGTTAAGATGATTGAGGTCCGCCACAATGATGGTGGGACTGTTGGTTTAGATGCTTCTTATACAAGCTCTGCTGACCCGCAAGATGCAGCCCAAACTTATGGCTTTGCTGATCGAACTCTAACTCAGGGTTTTTACGCTCATATTCTCAATGGTAATATTGAGAGTTATTTGTCAACACTGGCAACTACCGCGACTTACAATACGATTGCTACTCCTCGAGTAACTACGATTAGTAATAAAGAAGCAACCCTGTTGATTGGCTCAAAGCTTGGCTACAAAGTAACCGTGGTGACAGAGACTTCAACAACTCAAGACATTAAGTTTCTTGAGATAGGGACGTCGCTCAAGTTGACCCCGTATGTTAGCCGCAGTGGCAATATCCGCATGATTGTGGAACCTAAGATTAGTGATGGGACTGTTAATGAGGATGTACCAACAGAAAATACTACTGAGACTAAAAATGAAGTTGTGGTCAAAGACGGCCAGACTTTTGTGATTGGTGGCTTAATGAAAGACAAGGATACAGAAAACAATTACGGGGTCCCCTTTATAATGGATATCCCTTTTATCGGTGGTTTTTTCAGGAGGACAGTTGTTTCAAAAGAAAAGCAAGAACTACTGGTCTTTGTTACTCCTCATATTATGTCAGCTGGGGTTATTAATTCAATGGATAAAGATATTGGTGAGATGGAGCTAAAAAGTAAGGCGAATAAGGCAAAGCTTATTCACTAGTTGCTGATCTGGCGAGATGATGAAGCACCCGCTGCTTTTTAACTCTTCACTGATGGTAAAACAATCGTAAATTTAGTTCCCTGCCGGCCGGCAGGCAGGCCTTTCCCAGGGGTGCTTTCGACGTTTATGGTTCCTTTATGATCTTCAACAATAATCTTGTAAACTACAGAGAGGCCAAAGCCCATCCTGTCATCAATCTTGCCAAACTTGGTGGTAAAGAAGTATTCAAATATCTTAGGCAGGTCCTCTTTTGCAATCCCGCAGCCAGTATCAATTACTTCTATTTTCACGGACTGGCGCTTATCTTCAGGAGCTGTTGATGTTCGCACCGTTAACTCTCCTCCCTTTTCAGCCATGGCATCAAAGGAGTTGGCCAAAAGATTAACAAAAACACGCTCAAGTTCGTCTTTATCCCCCCAAACCAAGGGTACAGGCTGGAAGTCTTTGTTAATCTTAATGTTCTTCCCCCCTGGCATAAAACGCAGGGCGTTTTCGATCGGTCCTTTGATGTCTAACTCCTGCGGTTCAAATTTTGGCTGATGGCTGGAGGCATACATCATGTTAACAACCTTTTCTATCTGCTCGCATTTTTGGGTCATAAAGCTGCAAGAGTCAGCAATAAAGTCAGGCTTATTCTTGTTCACTTCCAAATCTTGTGCTCTAGATGAGAGCGCGGCCAGGGGATTTCTTATCTCGTGGCCTACCTCTTTTAATATTCTGCCAAGTGAAGCCAGACGCTGGGCCCGCTCAAGCTGGACCTGGGCTTCAATAAGTTTTTGCTTAACTTCTTCATAAGGTTTTATCTTATATTCCAGGGCGTTCTCAATCCCTTCTTTAACAGTTCTGAAGAGGGCAAGATCGTCTTCGCTGTACTCGTCCTCAGAGCGCTTCCGGCCTAAGACAATACAGGCAATAATATGATGGTCGCTAAAGGCTGGAATACACAAGCGCCCTTCAATAGGGTCGCTTTTGTCCATAAAAACAATATCCCGCTTTGAGAGCAACTTATCTAGGAACTTGCTTTGTTTATCTAAAAAGGAAGAGGGAAGAGGGCTTTTTGTCTCCGCGTCAATTTCAACAAGGCGATCAGTCTCCTTATCGAGAAAGAAAAGGTGAATTCCCTGAGCATCAACTTCATTATTAAGGGTTGGGTAGATAGCGTCTATTATCTCACTGCGGCTCATCGCCTTGGCTAAACCAGAAGATGCTTCTCTTTGTACCTTGCGGTAATCGTACCAACCTTTAATAAACGCCCTGTCAGTGGCGGTTTGGACCCTGGTTCTTACTAGCTGGAAGACTTCTCCCACCAGTAGGCCGTATAAAACACTAATGGCAATAAAAGCCAGGCCGATTTTTGCGGAAACAAGGGTAATGTAGGAATAAGTAAAGATCAGATAAACTGCGGCTAAAAAGATTGTCGTTATAATGTGAGCCATGGCCTTACTTATAACCACGGCAATATTCATCAGCCGGTGCTTGGTAATGGCGTAGGCCAGAATAGATACCCACACAAAGGAACTATATGGTCCCACCCAAATTAGTTTATAATTTCCGAGAAGAATTAATATTAAATTAAAACAAATATCTACTGAGCCAGTTATCATTGTAGCCGAAATAACATATCTCAATTGCATTTTGTAATTTCCACCCGATCTAAAATACGCGTCCATTAAAAAATACAACCCTAATAAGAAATTGCTAAGAATATATATCCCAAAATACACATATCCCCAACCTAATAAACTTTCTCTTCCCCAACTATGAATAACAATCCCTTTTATTAATACACCAGGAATGTTCGCCAATATGAAAACAAGAAGATTCGGTGCATGAATCAAGAAACTTTGAAGTAAAGATAGTCTTGTTGCCTTTTTTGAAAATAAAAGCGAGAAATGAAGGAAGGAACTTGCAATTAAACCTGAGGCAATAATAAATTCCTTATTCAAGAAAAATAAAAGATTCAAATCTGCTGGAACAGTTCTGAACAAGCCAATACCAAGAGTCCAAAAAGCACTCGTTGCTGAAATTGAAGCGAGAAGCAAATTGGCTGGCCTAGCAGCTGCCTTTACTATCAAGAAAAAACTAAGGAACAGGTAGAGAACAAAGGCAAGAAAAAGGACAGTGTCAATGGCAGGGAGGATCATTCTTGTTTTTTCACTACTAGATAAAGATTTTTACTTGTTTCGGTATCCGCTTCTATGCGTATTTCACTTGTATCCTTAAGATTGCTTGTAAGTAACAATAAATCCTTATCATTTCTTAAGTTTAAATACCATTCTCCTAACAGTTCCATGTAAGCTCTTGAGTTGTGTTTTTTGTGGACATTAACAATTATTAATGTTCCTGAATTTGAAAGCAACGAGTACATCCCTTTTAACACAGCTCTTGCAATTTTATCTTCCAAGTAATCGAACAATCCAGCTGCATATATAAAATCCTGATCTTTCAAGTTTTCATCAACGCCTGATCTTCTCACAATGCTTAGTATGTTTAAGTTGTGAAAAACCACTCGACAGCTTTCAGAAACAGAAATGTTTTTTAATTTTTCTTTTATATGTTGCAGGGCTGATGGTTCAATATCCACACAATTAAACAGAACATTGTTTAACGTTCTATTTTCTTGCAAAAATTCTATGATTTCTTGTGCTGGCCCACACCCAAAACTAGTTATCCGAGCCAGAGCTGGTTTTTGCTGGATTGTTTCCTTCAACCTCTGTTTAAAGTAAGCTTTCCTATTAATGTGAGCTCGCGCAATAGGAAGTTCTAAAGTATACCTATGTAATAACATTTCATAACTTGAGTTTCCCTCATATTTATCATTGTAATAATAGTTCATCATTACATAGTCACCAGCATAACCTAATGGTTTTTCATAAATCCTTTTATTGAGAGGTGGGGTGGCAAGTAAAATTAAGAGTTCGTTTTTGTAGTAAGTTTGGTGCGCAGCATATTCTATTTTTGAGAAGTCTTTGGCAACTTCCCAGACAGCAATGAAATGCTTGTTGAGAGATTCAAAAACAGATCCCTTTATGCTATTTATATGCCTTATACGATCTCCAACAAGAGAATGGCTCTTATCAAAAAAGTCAAGCTGGCCAGTCAGCTTGACTAAATATTTTTTTATCTTTTCTGTTTCAGCAACAAATTCATTGTGTAGCAATATATCCTTGCATGCTGATATATCCTCATCTTTCTGTGAAACACTAATGTTTTTCATACAACTTATTGTCCTTATTTGGAAACCTCAGGGCGAAAGTCGTCCCTTTGCCTATTTCACTCTCCACCTTGATCTCTCCATTATATCTCTTTACAATGCTCGATACCATTGCCAGACCAACGCCTGTCCCTTCTTTCTTTGTTGTATAAAACTTATCAAAGATCTTGGTTTGGTCGTTCTTGGTAATCCCTGGACCTGAATCTATAATCTCAGCCACAAGATTAGCCTCACTTTGGTAGGTTTTTATCTTTAATTTACCTTGACCTGCCATAGCCTGAATAGCATTATCAATCAAATTAACAAAAACCTGCCGCAGCTCTTCTGGACCACCAATTATCTTTGGTAAATTGCCTAGCTCTTTCTCTAGCTGGATATTCTCAAGACCTCTCCCTTCAAGCGCTGAGTCAATAACCTGATTAAGATCTACTGCTACCTTAACCACAGCTTTTTTCTCGCCTTTGGTTAAACTTAAAACACTGCTAATAATCGTGTTTATCCGATCACAGTACTCCAAAACTCTTGTCTTATATTCAATAATTGTCTGACGGCTTGCTTTTTCAGACAAACTATCTGTTTTAGCCCTGATGACCGTTAACGGATTGCGGATCTCATGAGTCACACTAGCAGCAATCTCAATTAGCTTTTGTTGAGCAGCAGAGAACTCGGTTTTTACTTCTTCATAAGGCCGGATACGATCAAGGACTAGGTAAGCCTGATTCATTAGCGTTTTAAACAAAACCAAATCCTTTTGATTATAGGTTTGTTCTGAGATTTTAGTCCCCAAGATTAGCTGTCCCTCAAATCCTTTTGAAGATGACAGGGGAAGTATCACCCCTTTTTTATCCTTGGCAACTATAAAGCTCTTTATTTTATCTTTTACCTCAAGATTAAGCTCTATCTCAATTTTCTCGATCTTTATCCGGTTCTTAAGCTCTTGTGCTATTGTTATAAAAACATCTTTCCTTTTGTAAACAGGGATCAGTTTCTCGGTAACGCTACTAATCAGTTTTTCCGTGTCATACCACTCGGTAATCCACTTTTCTTCAAGCGGAGTTTGGATAAAAGCCCGCAGCCTATGTGCTGCAAAGGCCCAGAAGATAGCCAAAGCAATACTAGCATTTAACATCATTGTTGCTGGAATTGGAGAAAAGTTGAGGAGCAGGTAGGATATAATGAGTAAAGTGCCAACAATAACATAAGCTAACTTCCTTTTTATAACCACTTGGATATCCATTAGCTCATGTTTAGTAATGGTGTAAGAAACCAAAACAGTATACAAA
Organism: bacterium; assembly: GCA_043811955.1. GTDB lineage: Bacteria > Margulisbacteria > WOR-1 > O2-12-FULL-45-9 > O2-12-FULL-45-9 > JBDRMQ01. The sequence continues at coordinate 13,365 of JBDRMQ010000010.1, forward strand.
ACAACCAAGGGAAGGCCAAACGGGTAAATCCCCAAATTATATACTGGGAAAACCGTTGTCCCCCCACCTAAAAAACCAGTTATAGATCCAAAGAAAACTAATCGCAAGCGTTGTTTTTCTTCATTCTTTAAGGTTTTATAGTTCAAAAAACCAAAAATATGGGCATAAGTGGCGACAAGAAAATATTCAATAATAAACAAAGTGAATAATGGGCCTCCATCAGTATAGAATCTACCAAAAAACTTGGAAGATACTCCTAGCGAAACAAATCCAAAAATATCTAAAATATAAAAAATAAGACTCAAACCGAAGAGGAAATAAAGCATCTTTTTATACTGGCTGTGTTTGTCAAAGAACGCAAAAATAAAAAAAAGAAAACTTGGCGGAATAAAGAAAGCCCCAAGATAGTGAATTTTAAGCCAAAATAGTGAGCTAAAGTAATTGTTATTGGCAACAACTAAGCACAGGTTTTTACCATGTTGATATCATTGCATATGATAAAGCTGGGCATTTTAGGACTCTTAGAGGGAAAACAGATTTGCCAGAATACGACAGAGAAGATATTTCCTCTTCATGGCCTTATAAATTACCTAAATTTGGAATAAACGGGAGTTCTCTCACTTCTGTTTCAAAATGGGGTTCTAAGGGGTCTGAAGAAGCCCAATTTCAATGGCCCGAGGGAATTGCGGTGGACGAGGATAACTATGTTTATGTTGTAGATACTGGGAATTGCCGTGTTAAGAAATTTGATAACAATGGAAATTTTATTACTTCGTGGGGTAGTTTTGGGACAGAAACTGGCCAGTTTTCCAGCAGTCCCCGATGGATTGCAGTTGATAATGGCCCACATAATGATGTGTACATAACTGACATAAACGGAAATGTTTATATTTTTCATAATAACGGAAGTTTTTTGATTAAATGGAATACAAAAGCTTCAGATGAATCCTCTGCGAATATTGCTGGAATTGCGCTAGACGCTAATTCGGATATATATGTTACGGATTTAACTAATTACCGGGTGAAGAAATTCTCACGCAATGGAACTCTTTTGTCAAGATGGGGGAGTGAGGGGGCAGGTGATAGCCAGTTTAATTTGCCGGCTGGCATAGCTTTAGATTCACTTGGGAACATTTTTGTAGCTGATTTACGCTTGGACAGAATCCAAAAATTTGATAATTCGGGGAACTTTATTACAAAGTGGGGAGTTAGTCTTGAAAGCGAGAGATATTCAACCCCAATGGGAATCGCTACAGATAAAAATGACAATGTTTGGGTAGCAGATTTTGATGCTCCTTGTATTAAAAAGTTTTCTGGCGATGGGGACTTAATGCTGAAATGGGGACATTATGCCATGGTTGGGAGTGATGATGATTTATATTTTCATATGCCCATAGGGATTGCTGTTGATAATGATGGGAATGTTTATTTAACCGAGGATCAAGAACATAGAGTTCAAAAATTTAAGGAGTGAGGAAGGAGCAAAAAATGAAAAAATATCTTGTTTTGTTGTTGGTTGTTTTGGTCTGTGTTGTGGCGCTTGGCGTTTTCGGTTGTGCCCAACAGGGGACAGAGGTGTTGACCGCTCAAACTCAAAACTATTTTCCACATGAAGATGGGTATTCTTGGAATTATAACTGGACATCTAATTTGGTATCTACAAATGAGACGTCTGTGATAAATGATGTGAAGAAATGCTCTTTTAACGGAGAATTTATCTTTCCTGATGGACGAGTAGCTCAAGTAATGTTAATTTCCAGAGAAGCATCTGTGAACGAAATTGGCTACTGTCGAGTAGAAGATGATGGTGTTTACTTCTATGGTGATGTAACTTCTACAACGATTGAATCAATTTTAGTTTTACCTTTGCCTTTGGAAACTGGCAAAACCTGGCAAAGAGGAATGTGGGGAACACTTGAGGTTTATGGGTTTGAAACTGTAACTGTTCCCTTGGGGACTTTTGAGGCTGTGAAAGTTGGTTTGACCCAAGGTGACTTTAGCTTTTACGAATGGTATGCGGATGGGGTAGGGCTATTAAAATCTTTCATGGAGGTCCCGTTTCGTTCATCAACTGGTGATGAGCTTGGAACAATGATAATTACTGAAGAGCTTGTGAACAAGAATTTTTAATTAGGGAGGAATAAAGCTAATGAATAAAAAATTAATCTTGATTACAAACGTGTCTGTGTTTTTGTGCTTATTGCTTGTTGTTGGAGCCTTTGGTATGGGAGAGGTCCCGTCTTCTCCGACTGAGGAGGTTGAGATTATTGAAAATATAGTGGCTCAAACAGGGGGAGCACCGGCTCAAGAAGAATATCAGAAAAAGGTATTGATGAAAATACCGTGGGGAAAAACAACATTGGGGAAGGGAACTAAACCAGGAGAATTAGGAGTAAGACTTGTGGAAGGCTTAGGGTTTGTTCCGGATAGACTTGCTGTAGATAGCAACGGAAATATTTATATTTTTGATAAAGTAAATAACCGAATTAATAAATATAACAGGTTTGGAAAATTTGTTAGGGATTATCAGCTTGATAGCTTGAAAGTTTTGCCGGCGAAAGTAAAAGGCAGACCTCCGATCATAGTTGAGAATGATGTTGATATGGGGGTCGATGGCCAGGGAAATGTTTATATCTTGAACTCAAAAGAGGGAAAAATAAGAAAGCTGGATGCCAATGGCCAGCTTATTGAAAAAATATCTGCCCCAGAGGAGGCAGATTATTTACGGGTCAGTATAAATGGAAAGGTTGAAGCAATGGGATATAAAGACGGGAGAACGGAAATGTTTGATCTTTCAAGCAAGAAGATAAAAGCCGTCAAGGGTTTAAAAACACCGGGTGGATTGACTGTTGTTATTGAGCAAAGCAAAGGCGTTAACAAACCACGGCAAATCAAGATATTCAATAGAGATGGGACATTATTACGTCGAATGGAAATAAAGGTGCCATATGAATTATATTGGGTTGACTTTTTGGGGGCTGATGAAAAAGGCTGTATTTATATAGTAATGGAAAGACAGGGTGATGAAACGAGAAAAGCTGAAGCAGCTCCAGGAAAATTTGAAATAGTTAGGGATGTCAACGTTTATGTGCGTAAGTATAATCCAAATGGGCAGGATATGATGGTGGAACTAAAATTTAACCTTTGGGGTGTAGGCTTGCCAGGTTATATAAAATGCTTTTCTTTGGATAAAAAAGGCAATATTTATATGCTAGCTATGTATGAGGATGCTTATAGCGGAGAAGGAAAGTTTAAGGTGTTTAAGTGGGAAGGGAAGAAATAAAAAAGGCATATAAGAATTTTTTAATACTCGCAGTGACGGTATTTTTTACACTCACTCTGGGTTGTCCTGTTGTGGCTGGGATAAGTAACGCTGATCCATATACAAATATAAATTGGAAGTGCATTAGGGCAAATCCTGACTTGAAATTTGAACAGGATACCACATACCCGGGAGAAGCTTATTGGTATAGTGGAAAAGATTCTATTTCAGCTTTTGAAAGTAAGATTAAAAACACATCTTATATTCCAGGCGGATATAAGGATGCAACAAATGCTACTAATAGAGCGGGGATAGATTGTTCAGGTTTTGTCGGTAGGATATGGGGTGTTGAGGCTGCAGATCTTTATTATTTTGGTACTTCCAAAATTCAGGATCAGTCAAGACTAATCAGAAAGCATGAATTACAAACGTTAGATGTTCTAAATTCTCCAGATAACCATGTTGTTTTATTTGATCAATGGGCTGATACGGAGAAAAACTATATGTGGATCTATCATGCAAAAGGGAGTGGTGACCCCAATCGAGGAGTTGACGATTCTCGCCGGGGCAATATGGTTATTCAAGAAAAGGTCCCTTGGTCAAAATATTCCGAAAGCATGGGGTTCCTGCCCCGCCGCCGCGAGCTCCTTGCGCCAACTTCCTGCAGCATGGTTAACAATGCTACGGATGTGCCTTTGAGACCTACTATAACTGTTCAACTAAATGGGCCAGCTCACCCTGAAAGTATTAATTCCACGTCGATAATTTTAAAACAATATTCTGGTGGTTCGGCGATTGATGGGACATTAACTTATGATGAGGAATCTTGGCTGATAAGTTTTACTCCCTCAAATAATTTAGAAAAAAATACGAAATATATATTTAAGCTTAAGCCAGAAGTACTTGACTTAGAAGGGAGAGCCTTAGATACGGATCTTGATGGAAAGGCGGGTGGACAGAATCTTGAAAAGGTTTTTACAACAAAGAATAGCTCGGGTATTTTAGAGCTTATTAATTTGGTGTGGGGTGTGATTAGTGGAACAGGTTCCAGTGGCCTCTCAACAATGGGGGTGGAGGCTAGTGGAACCGGAGATAATATAATCGATCCAGGTGAAACTATCCAATTGACTTTAACGCTAAACAATGTCAGTTCCCAATCCGTAACGTCTATTTCTGGGACGTTATCAACCATAGCAGACATTGATATTACAAGTGCTACACAAAGTTTTGGAACAATTAGTCGGGGGACATCAACTTCAAATAGTGATAAGTTTATTTTTCATGTTCCGTCTTCTTATGTGGCTGATAAGATCGACTTTAAACTTGAAGTAACCGGATGGATTGGAAGTGATATGTACGTTGATGAGTATGTTTTTAGCTTGCCCGTCGGAAGTTTGGCTCTTGCGCCACCAGGAGCGAGCTGGGATGAAATTCCAACAGATTATGGGATTTTTGCTGCCTATTCTATAGATGATAATAATCGGGGAAAGACCGTGCTGGGAAATGGGAATGGGAGTTTTGATGAAGGTGACTATATAATTGATCTTATCTTCTACGCTGGCAATTCCCTGGCGAACGAAATAAATGCCACCTTTACTCTAATTGAAGCAACGAGAATAGGAGATGCGGCTAAGATATCAATTAATAATCCCCGACAGAATTTGGTGATTCCTCCATACTCCTACATAGAGATCCCATTTAATATAATGCCAACGTGCTCTCCTGGGAATTCGATTGCCTTGGTTGTTAAAATGGAGTCAGCTGGAGGAACAAGACAAATGCCCTTAACTATTCGGTATGCAGCTGCCCCTCAGCAGAACATCAAGATCGAATCGGTTGGTCCTTCAGATGTTTTTTCACCAAATAACGATAATTATAAGGATGAGGTGGTAGTACATTTTAAGCCATTGGTTAAAATTCAGAAGTTTATGGGAAAATGGGGGATGGCATTATTTGTAAGAAAAATGAATGAAGATGGAACTTGGGGTGGGTGGCAAGAGGCCAGCTTTAAACTTGATGACGGCTTTTCGAGTTATGGAAATTCTATTAATGCTGGGACAGAAGGGGTCTTGCATTGGCGAAATGAGGAAGGCCTTGCTTCTGGGTTATATGAATTTAAGATTGGCATTGGGAGTGAGGTTTCTGATGGTTATACACATTGGTGGGAAGAATATTACAGCGCAACAAAGTCAATCTACCTCCACAAAACCGCTCCCCAGGCTGAAAATTTAGATAATACTGGTAAATTTAGTGCCATGAATGCTGCTTTGCCAGGTTCAGCCCATCTTTTATATGACTTAACGCTAGCAGCCGACACAACAGTTGAAGTAAAGAATGCTGCTGGTGAAGTGGTCTACATTTTGGCCAATGAAAAGCTTTCTCCTTCAGGCGAAAAAGATTTTGTGTTCCAATGCTACGATGAGGAAGGAGAAATTCTTCCAGACGGTGAATATACTTTTAATATCCAACTTGATGATCGTGCTAATACAGCAGAGTCCTATGTAAAAGAATTTACTATTGACCATGCGCCTTATGATTTTTACCTCATTACCCCAACTAGCGAAGTTATTTCTCCAACAAAAGGCTTTGTCCTTTCTTGGACATCTGCTTCTCCATATGGTCCGGAATGGAACCATCTCAAAAGATATCAAGTTTGGGGGAGGAGGCTTGGGACAGAAGGGGAGGAAAACTTTGAGCTGTTAAAGGGACAGATTTTACCAGAGTTAACCTCCACAACTATGAACTTTGTGATGGATGGTTTGTGGGAAATTAAGATGCGGGCGATTGACGAAGAAGGGAATTGGCAAGAATCTGACGGGGCCAATAGTGCTGGCTTTGTCGGCGACCCAGAGCGTATTTTACGGGTTAATGTGGATAGTACTCCACCAAATGTTTTTACTCTTTCCCATCCTTGGCAAGACGGCCAGAAATTCGATGCTGATAAAGTCAAAAGCATGAAAATAAGAAAGGGGAAAAACAGAAAAGATCGCATGGTCCCTTTGAATAATGCGGTTATTCAAAGTTTGAAAGCCTATTTAAAAATCCGCCCACGCTCAGGACTGCATTGTCTTTTTGTGACTGAAGATGGCCAGCGGCCTTTGGGTGGAACTAGGGCAGGGGGCGTTGTTAGGAGATTGGGTATCATGTCAGGAATAAAAAGAAAAATAACTCCGCGAGTTTTAAGATCAACTTTTGCCTCGCTTCTTTTTGATAAAGGAGTTTCCATAAAGATTATCCAGGAATTGTTAGGGCATTCAGATATAGATACAACTTCCAAATATATTCGTGTTTCAGTTGGCCTCCTGCGCCGCGAGATGATGAAGCATCCGCTTTTGGATTTAAGTCTGTAAAGGGGAGGCACTTTTGGCTTTATTGTTCCACTGCGTACTTTATTTGATAATTGGTTGCATCAAAATAAGTTAAATGTATTTTATTAATATCCATTGTTATTGAACACTCACTGCCAACATCACCCGTATTATCGACAACTATGGCATCCCAAGAACCGGAACGGTTGGAGGCTAGCTTTAGACATCTGTCATTTGGATCATAATATCCTAAATATACGTAATTATTATTGTCCAGAACCAACGATGCGTCCCAACCTGTATTCCCCGAATCAATTGTTGATGTTTGCCAGGTACCAGAGGTGTTTGTTGCATATTTTAGCGCTCCATGAGTTAAATCATTATATCCAATATGTGCCTTGTCCTTGCTGTCAATTGCAATTGAGGAAAAATAACCGACACTGCCTGTAGTGTCGATTGTAGCTATTTCCCATCCACCGGTACTGTTTGTGGCATATTTAAGATCGTTATTGTCGGAATCCATGTAACTTATATGTATTTTATTATTACTGTCAATTGCCAATGAATTATATGCCCCAACATCTCCACTGGAATCTACCACTGTTGTTACCCACGAACCAGAAATATTTGTGGCATATTTAAGATCTTTGTTGTCACCAGCATAATAACTTATATGTAATTTATTGCTACTATCTACAGCAATTGATGGTGACCCGCCGATGCCTGACTTTGAATCTATAGCTTCAATTTCCCAACTCCCGTTAAGATTGTGAGCGTGCCAAAGCATAGGTGAAGATGTTGAAAGCACATGGGAAGTAGGGTAGCCACAAAATCCTATGTGGACTGTGTTGTTACTATCAAGGGCCATGGAAGTTTGTTCGCTGGCATAAATTATTTCACGACTCTCCCAGCTGCCTGTCTTGTTTGTTATATAAATTACGTTTCCATTTGTAGAAGCAATATGAACTTTGTCAATATTATCGACTGCTATAGAACCGGAGTACATTTGATATATAGGACTTGCGACATTAGTTTTGCTGAATTTAATTGGCCAGGGGAGTGTGGTTGTTGTGGTTGCCACTGATTCAGAAGCAGAATTTTCTATTTTTGAACAACCGCCAAAGATTGCGGCAGTAGAAAATAGAAACAATATTAGGATTATTAAAAGAAAGTTCTTGCTCATTCTAGTTGATTTTATTCTCTTATTACTTGAAAAGCAAGTTTTTCAACTGATTTGGGGGCACTTTTGATTATTTAGTGGATTGACATTCCTTGGGGTGCTATCTATAATACCAGCAAATTAGTATAAGGAGGCCAACAAAACATGGCAAAACCAATAGTTATGGTAATTGATGATGAGAAAAGGGTGGCGGATAATATCGCTAAGATTATTAGCGAAACCGGCCGCTATGAAGTTATTGCTGCTTACTCAGCCAAAGAAGGTTTGGCGCTGCTGGCAAAAAATAAAGTGATGCTTGGCTTGGGTGGAAATAAAGTTCGTCTCATCATTTTAGATATTAAAATGCCCGACATGGATGGCCTCCAATTTTTGGAAAAAGTTCGCAAAGAATACCATGAAGGCATTGGGGTCGCCATGTTAACTGCTTATGAAGATCAGGAAAAATGGGACAAAGCAACTTCTGGCTTTGTCATTGATTACATTAAAAAACCATTCGAGCCTACTGATTTGATTGCTACTGTTGATGGTTTTTTTCAGGGGAAAGATGCTGAGATGACCATAAAAACCTTTGAAAAACACATTGAGAAAAGAGATAGTTTAGATTCAGGCAAAAAGGATTAAAAAGATATTTTAAAGGTTGTCCCTTTGCCAACCTTGCTTTTAAAAGTGATTGAGCCGCTATGTTCGCGAATGATGCGGAAAACTATCGATAACCCAAGCCCTCGTCCTTTTGTTACATGAGTGCTAAAAAATGGCTCAAAGATCTTTTCTCTGTTCTCTTCTGGAATACCGGCCCCAGTGTCAGATATTTCAACGCAGACTAATTCTTTGTCGCTTTCTTTTTCTGTATAAGTTTTAATTTTCAGCTCTCCGCCCTCTGGCATGGCTTCAACTGCATTTTTTATAAGATTAATGAAAACCGTTCTCAAATCTTGTTTATCACCCTTAATGATTGGCAGCTTTTGTAATTTTTTGGCCAGATGCACTCCGCTAGGAGGGAAAAGGTTTAAAGCATATTCCAATACTTCGTTAATATTAACATCTACTTCGTGATGCTCTTTTGGTTGGCTTAAACGTAGAGTGCTTTCAACGATATCACTGGCTCGCCTGATTGCTTCTATCATAGCTTTTTTTGATTCAGCCAATTTGGGGTCTTCTGGCCAGAGGGCCAGCTCGCTTCTAATAATAGTTAATGGAGTCTTGATTTCGTGATTGTACTCACGGATGAGGGTTGCCAAGGCTGCGATTTTTTCCGAGCGGGCAAGAATGCGTTCGGTATCATATAATTTCTTTTGAGTGGCTTCAAAATCATGCTTAATTTTTTCGTATGGTCTGATTCGATCAAAAATCGCCAAAGCTTGGACCATTATTGTTTTAAAAAGGGTAATATCTCTCTGGCTGTAAGGGTCTTCTGATACTTTTTCTCCCAAGATTACAATTCCCTCTAAACCTTCTGACGAAGAAAGGGGAATAAACAAAGCTGCTTTTAAGACCTCTAAGCCATCTATTGCTTCTTTGACAGAAGTTGCCAGGTTGTCATAAGAAATTACGGTCTGAGTTTGTTCGGCCAGGGTTTTAATTAAAGGGTGGTCTGCTGACAATGAGATTTTTGCTTCATTGGCCAATAGGATATACTCGATAGGTTTTGGCTGGTGATCTTTTTTGCCCAGAATAAAGTGAACTTCTTTTATTTTTATGGTCTCTTTTAACTGCTTGGAAATTATACGCAGGGCTTCCTCTTTTTCTGAAACAGGGACCAGGCTTTGGGCAATATTATTGATGAGTGTGTCAGAGTTGTACCAGCCAGTGATCCATTTTTCCTCCAGCGGGGTTTGGATAAATTCCCGCAAACGATGGGCTGCCCAGGACCAAAAGAGCCCTAAAACAGCATTGGCAAATATTGTTACAATCAGCGGCAGATGAATAAGGTTGAGCCAAATAAAAGAACCAACAATCATAACCGCGACTATCCCGTATGCAGCAGATCTTGTGATAGCTACCCGAATATCCATTAGCTCGTGCTTTGTGATGGCATAAGCAACACTGGCGACGTAAATTGGAATAAGTATGTTCAGTATTGGCGGGAAGGGGATCCTAAACCAAAGCAGAAAGTTTGTCGCCGCCCCTAAATATCCAAGAGAAGTTCCTACAACAATAATTTTAGCTTGCTGTCTAAGTTTTGGTTTTTCCTCTTTGGCAATTCTGATAAGTTCCTTATGCGAAAAGAGAACATTTGCTCCATAGTGCAAAATTTGGACAAAAGATAGAAAGCCTATAATAGGCCAATAATGAAAGTTTAGAAACGGGCCGCCATCATACGCATAAAAATCAGTGTAAATGAATATGATGATTATTAGGGCTAAACCAAAATTAAGCCCTCGCCAAAAATCAGGAATTTTTCTCTTATCTAAGGTGAAAACAAATTCAGTGAAGATTGGCAGGATAAGAGCTCCCGCAATCATGCAGGTTCGAAAAAGGAAACTGGAAAGCTCATAAGAGTTGGTTTGAAAGGCAAAAAAATAAAAAATATCCCAAAAAAAGACAGAAAAAGCAAAAGCGGAAAATAAAATTATTTGTTTGGACCGCTTGTTTGTGAGCAAAACAAGAATTCCCAGAGACAAGCTCAACAAGGCGTTAAATAAATTGATTGCTTGGTAAGCAATTAAAGGGATTTGCATGTTTTATGTTTTTATTGTCTTTGTCCCTATTGGTTTGTTGATATGGGCAAAGAAAATGTAACCGTCTTTTTCTCTTGAAAAAGAGATGGTAGAAATATCTATGCCTATGCTCTTAAATATTGTTTCAAAATCCTGCTGTGTCCTAGAATAGTATTTCCAGTCACAAAACCAATCGGCTATCCTAGGATTATAGTGTGTATAATCTTTGTGTGCAAAGACTAAAAGCCCGTCATCTTTTAGTAGCACCAATAAGTTTTCTAATAATTTAATGAGGATTCTGTCGGGTAAATAATCAAATAAACCTATTGAGTAAATCAAATCGCATGATGCAATCTTGTGTTTTTTTATCCCTTCTTCGCTTGTTAAGTCTTTGACGTCAATGTTTAAGGGTATCCAGTTAGTGTCAGATGTTTTTGAACTTAAATGATCAATGGAAAAATCAATGGCTCTCTTGTCAAAATCAGTCAAATAAATATTAAAACCCTTTCCGCTGTCAGGAAGGGCTACTTCCCTCAAATCCCTGCTACCACCACAACCAACATTTAATATGGTTAATGGTTTTTGTTTTCTAAGTTTCACAAAGTTTGCAAAAATTTGTTTCATCTGATCTTTTCTGTTACGCAATCCCTGGCATAGTTGAGTGTTCAAAAAGATAATGTCGTAGACATATCCCAAGCCAGTTGATTTTGCATTGCCTTCATACATGCTTTCAACAATGACATAATCTCCAGGGAATCCGTGAGGTTTTAAAAGTCCTCGGCTTACAAAGTAGCTGCTTTTAACCCATGGCCAAACAAAGAATCTAAATAATTCCTTGGTTAGTTTTGCCGTGCTTTTCGGTAGCTTTTCTTCAATTAAACTTCCTTTTTCCACGGTTTTCTGAGAGCTTAATGCAACGCCAGTGTAAATTTTATTTAAATCAAATTCGAGTGTGTTCTCTAGTTCATGAGAGGAAACTTTTAGCAATTCAGTAAAAGAAAAAACATCATTTTCGAAAAAATTCAAGAGTTCTTTCCCAAGATTGTCAGAAATGTCTTTTTTTGAGCTGCCTTCGGGCCTCACTAATGGGGGGGTACAAGTATCGCCAAGCATTGCGCCTTTCTTCTCAAGGGTGTCAATTATCTTTTTGCACAAATCAGCCTCTAACATTTCATTCACCTCTATTAGGGTTATTTTATCACCGTCTTGCCAGAAAACAAATGAATAATAGTAATTAAGTATGTTTTCTGTCTTTAAAACCAAAAGATTTAGATGAGATTTCTTGAATCCTCTAGCAGATGAATCTTTCTACTCTTTTATCCCACTTAAATCAAAAAAATTTCACAGAAACACTTTGCAAATTGGGCAAAATCACCCTTTGAGGGTGCCGTCGTGTTTTGGCAGCAGGCCAAAAGGGGAGGGGCAGGCGGGCCGTGGCCCCACATATGTGGGGTTCGAAGCCTTTGGCTGAGAAGGGGAGGTGGTGGCCACGGGGTGGCAGATGGGGTGCACTCGACGGCATAGGGGTCCAGGGGACAAAGTCCCCTGGTGGTTTCTTTTCTCTCCACTTTTCTTTTCCACAAAAGAAAAGTGGAGTCCTAAAGGATAATTTTAAGCTAACATAATATTTCTTATCCGATATCACACAACCTTGAAACAACCTCAAAAATTTCAATAAAATAGAAAGTTTTTTAGAAGAAAAAAGATGGTTTGTGTATTGCTAACCAGAGATCAGATAGCTATAATTCACTTAACATTAATAGGGGGCTGTGCTATTTATGTCTATTTTTGCGGGGCGCCGCTATGCATACCAAAACATTCTCAAGAAATACATTCGTGCTTTAAGGCAACCTATGCCCAATCTTGAGCGCTTGTGTGAATTAACGCCGTATTTGCTGGTTAAATCTATGGGACTCAAAACTGCCGGCGTCTTGGTTCTTGATCGTAGGGCAGCAACATATGTTCTTAGATCTGCGGAAGGTGAGGCCAGGCATTTGCGAGGGAACTCTTTCAGTCAAGATGACCCTTTGTTCTCAGCTTTGCTTGAGCAAAAGAAGGGGCTTTTGCTCAACCAGACCAAAGATGGAAATCTTGTAGCTCAGATGCACCATCTTAAAGGCGAGCTTTTTATCCCTGTGCTCTCTCAGCTTAAATATTTTAACGAGCCAACCCTTCTGGGGGTGGTCTATCTTGGTGAAATGAGCTCCGGAGAACAATTTTCAAGGAAAGATATTAGCTTTCTATTTAATCTTATTAAACAAGCAGAACCTAACATTGATACTGCTTTTATGCATGAGGAGATGAGAAAAACTCATCCCTGAAGTGAAATTTTTTGCAAAAAGGGCCGATATAATGTTATAATTAAATAGTTCCAGGCCAAAGTTAGTGCACGCCGTCCTCTTGCCTCAGGCAGAGGATTTGCTCCTAGCTCCGAAGGAGACTAAGGCACGGACAGGGCTAATTTTTGTGGTATTGCCACAAGGATTAGCCCTTTTTTTATGGTCTGTTAACTATGGGGTCAGAGTGGGGTATTGTTGAGGGACATGGATCCCCTGTCCCTGCCAGCTGGCAGGCGAGGACAGACTCCTAAAAAGGCGTGTCAACTCATATAAAAACCTAACCGTAGCAGGTATCGTTTTATCAACTAAGACCTAACCGAACTCACCTCCTTTCTTTTTGTCCGCTTTTGGCGGATTGGCTTATTCTTGTTTTGATATACTTGTAGCAGCTGATAAAGTTTGCTGTCTATCCTGCGTTTTAAAGCTGCTGGATTGAGAGTTTTGTACAAACTCTTGAGTTGAGCCTTGGTTTTTTCATCAACCTGATCAGATTCTATCAACCTCTTAAAGGGGGTCTTGGCTGGCTCGTACTTTCTGTGCTTCTTTGAGCCGTAGCGCACCTTTTCAGCCAATTTCATTATTGGTTGGAAGAAATTCTTGTAGAACCTTAGCTCATTGCGATACAAATCATTGATGATAGCCAGTTCTTTCTCTGTATCATAGCGAAAGTAACCAAAGATTTTGCGCACGTGGGTCCAGTTCTTTTGCTCAACGTAAGCGTTATCATTCTTTTTGTTCTCCCTACTTCTGGTAAAAGCAAGTTTCTCGGTCTCACAGTAGGCTAGCAGATGATAATTGATGAACTCACTCCCATTGTCGCTATCTAAGCCTTGCCAAACAAAAGGAGTTCTCTGCCTCATCTCTTTTAAAGCATCAAGAGTAGCTTCTTGTCCCTTACCCAGGATTCCTTTGCCTTCCCACCAGCCAGTAGCAATCTCAGTTAAGCTAACAGTGTTAGCAAACTGCCCAAAAGCACTGCCACCACAGTGCGCTACCAAGTCAGTTTCCAAAAAGCCTATTGTGCTTGTATCCCAGTCTGTGAGCCTGATAGGTATCTTCTTCTTGAGCAGAGAACCTGGCCTGGTGGTTGAGAAACGTCGGTTCCTTTCTGCCTTTCTTGGTTTTGCTAATCTGCGATCAATTGTAGCTGGACTGATCTGCCTTAGCTGCTCAGCCACTTCATCAGAGATATTCATCTCACCAAAGTCCCTCAATCTCTCTAGCTCTTCTGTGATGCATGGTTTGAGCCTTTGGCCACAAGGGAAGTCAAAGATGCCCCAAATCTTTGCCAGAGGAGCCTCAACCTCTGTGCCATAGCGCCTTTTTCTTGGCTGACGAGGTTTATTGATGTTGCTCCAAAAGCTTGCTGAATTTAGAATAGTTATGACGTACTTGCGGTTGTGACCTGTATTTTTAATATACTCGTCCAATAACGCAGACTTCTCCCTTTTGTTTGCTTTCAGATACTTTTCTCTCAACCCCATTAAATATTGCCTCCTACTATGTAGATCCATTTTGCTTGCCTCCTAACTATCTTTCGAGACAAGCGGATCAAAAGTTTTACTAATCCCAAGAACTAAATATTTTTTGCTTTAACCTTCTGGCAAAATCTCTGCTTTGTCTGTGGCTATGGAGAAGAGGGATTGAAGCAAAGCAGTAGTCCGCATATTTAGGCTTCTTTCTCTTTGAAATCCGACGTTTTTTCTCACAAACCACCTCTCTCAATCGCAAAACCTCTTTTTTCATCCTAAAATTGGGTTAGGTTTTATATGATTTAACGATTAACCTTATGGTTAGATTTTAGATGATTCAATTCGAAAGGTTTCAAAAGAGTTAATGATATGATAAGATTAAATAATCAAATTGCGAAACTTTCAATACCCCTCTCCCAGAATCTTGGGAGTGTAAGTTTTGCGGTTAAGGGAATAAACATGTCTTTTCTTTTAAAAATTATAGGGGTCTCTTTTCGAAAATTTTTGCGAGTCATATCTTTGATAAGCTTTCCTCGAAATCCCTGGCTACTGTTACAAAAAGGAGCTGAGTAAAAAATGAAAAAGATTGCTGCATTGTTCTTGGTTTCTTTGATGTTGTTGGTAGCAAGAACCCCTTCATTCGCTGCTGATCTAACACTTGAAGATCTGATGGAAAAGGTCCAGACCAATCAGGGAAAAATTAATGATATGTATGCTGAAACAGAGACTGTTATGATCTCAAACATGGTCATGCCTGGCCAAGCAAGTAAAGGCCCACAAAAGATGGTCCAAAAAGGGAAAATGTGGACCAAGGGCTCTGATAAGTCAAAGATCGAGATGATTTCACCAACTAAACAAATCACGATTACTAATGGCGACAAAATGCTAATGATTAATCCTGAAACCGGGCAGAAAATGGTGCAAGATTTGTCCAAGATAAAGGGGCAAGGGTCAAGGGGCCAGGGTCCTGGGGAAATGAGTTTGGAAAAGGCAATGGAA
>JBDRMQ010000011.1:0-28950 GCA_043811955.1 bacterium
CCAGCCTGACCAGGCACCCCTCCACCCAAAGCTTTGACAACAACATCATAGCTGTTTTGTGTTTTGGTCACAATCAAGGGACGAGTTATTTTATATTCTAAAACCTTGCGTCCACAAAAGTATTCGCTCATTGCTTTTGAATTAACCGTAATTTTGCCAGTTCCAGGAATTAACCAAACCTTAGCCATAGCCTCTTTCCTGCGGCCTGTCCCATAGTACCTCACTGTCTTGGGCAACTGGATTTTTTTTTCTCTGCGAGGAGAGGAAACAACCTTTTCGACCACAGGGGTTTCAGGCCCAACTACTTGAGCAGCTTCAGGCGGCACAGCCACTTTTTTAGCCACCTTTTTCTTAGTGCTCGTTTTTTTGGCGGCCTTCTCTTTTCCCTTTATTTTTTTCTCTGCCATAATTTCACTCCACCCCTATTTTTTTTGCTTTTTGAGCTTGATGTGGATGCCGAGGACCAACATAAATCTTAAGTTTTGTTATCATTTGTCTTCCTAACTTAGATTTGGGCAACATCCCTGCCACTGCTTGCCTAATAACCCTGACCGGATCTTTTTCAATCATCTTCGAAAAATTAAATATTTTCTGGCCACCAGGATAACCTGAGTGTGAAAAATAAGTTTTTTGCTCCTCTTTGCGACCAGTTAACCGGACCTTGGCCGCGTTAGTCACAATCACAAAATCACCACAATCAACATGCGGGGTGTAACAAACCTTATTTTTCCCTGAAAGATAGGTGGCAATCTCGGTTGCCATCCTCCCCAAAATCTTTCCTGTCGCGTCTACTTCACGCCAAGTTCGTTCGACTTTTTCTTTTTTCGCAAAAACTGTTTTATTTTTTTTCATGCTAACTTTCTCCCACTATAACAATTCTAGGATAGCCATTGGGGCAGCGTCACCCTTGCGGCATCCAGTCTTCGTGATCCGACAAAACCCACCAGCTCGTCCTTCAAAGCGCTCTGGAAAAGTTTTAAAAACCTCGGAAACAATTGCCCTTTCTCCAAAAAAAGATTCAACCTGTCTTCTGGCAAAAAGAGTATTCCGTCTAATAATCGTAATTAATTTCTCCGCCAATTTCCTAGCTTCTTTAGCCCTGGTCACCGTCACTTCAACCTGGCCATGAATAAAGAGCGAGCGCACTATGCTGTGCAGCAGCGCTAATCGCTGGTCCGTTGGCTTACCTAATTTTCGGTTCCCTTTCTTGTGTCTCATTCAAGAGCCTCTCCCTTTAGGCTTAATTTATATTCAGCTAACTTTTCGCTAACCTCATCAAGAGACTTGGCTCCAAAGTTCTTAAATTTCATCAATTCTTCCCTAGAACTAGAGATCAGCTCGCCCACAGTTTTAACCCCAGCATTTTTCAAACAATTAAGTGACCGGGCTGAAAGCTCAAGGTCTTCAATGCTCATTTGCAGGGTAGATTCTGGCACATTAATATTTAGCTCAGGCTCAACCCCAACAGCGGCCTCAACCCTTTCCCCAATGTGAACAAACAGATCAATGTGTCGAGCCATAATCTTGGCACTCTCACGCACAGCATCTTCTGGCTTAATACTGCCGTTGGTCCAAACAGACAGGATCAAACGATCATAATTAATTTCTTGTCCAACCCGAACTTCTTCGGTCGCCAAATTAACTTTCAAAACAGGCGCAAAAATAGAATCCGTCGGGATAAAACCAACAGCCAAGTTAGGCTTCTTGTTGCGCTCCGCCGAGATAAACCCCTTACCCCGTTCAACAATCATCTCTATCTCTAGTTTACCAGATGATTCAAGGTTAGCAATTACATGATCATGATTAATAATTTCAATCTCAGCGTCATGTTCGATATCACCGGCTTTAACCACCCCTTTGCCCTTGGCCTTCAAGGTAATAGTTTTCGGTTGTTCAGAGTGAGAGCGAATGATCAGCTCTTTAATATTGAGCAAGATATGCAAAACATCTTCAACTACCCCCGGCATTGTGCCAAATGAATGAGAAACCCCTTCAATTTTTACCGCGGAAACAGCGGCCCCGACAAGCGATGAAAGCAATACCCGCCGAAGTGAATTTCCCAAAGTCGCGCCATAGCCCCGATCAAGCGGCTCAACTACAAATTGGCCAAATCCATCAGAACCCTCAGCAATCCTTACCCAAGGTTTTTCCCCAATACTTACCATGTCTTGACTCCTCCTTATTTTTGCTTATCTAGAATAGTATTCAACAATTAAATGGTCTTCCAGGACTGTATCAATCTCTTCTCGCTTTGGCATAGCAACAATTTTGCCCTCTGTCTCCCCGCTCAAAGTCAACCAGACCGGCGGATTTTTATCTCCTAATTTTTCAAGGTTAATCTTAGCTAGTTTAATCAATTTTGGCCGGATAACAATTACATCTTCAACTTTAACCTGATAAGAAGGGATGTCAACTTTTTGACCGTTGACATTTACTCCTCCGTGTCGCACTAGCTGCCTAGCAGCTTGCCTGGAAGCCGCGAAACCCAAACGATAAACAACATTATCAAGCCGGCGCTCAAGGATTTCAAGCAATTTTTCTCCAGTTGCCCCTTTCAGGCTAACAGCTTTGTCAAAATAACTTTCAAACTGTCTTTCAGTTAGTCCGTAAATTCGGCGAGCCTTTTGCTTTTCCCTTAGACGAATCCCGTATTCAGACATTCTGAATTGGGCTTTGCCGTGCTGGCCTGGCGGATAAGCTCGTCTGACAAAAGGACATTTTTCAGTCGCGCACTTTTCACCTTTGATAAAAAGTTTTTCCCGTTCCCGACGACAAAGCTTACAACTAGCAGCTGTGTGTCTACCCATTAGACCCTTCTCCTTTTTGGCGGACGGCACCCATTGTGAGGAATAGGGGTAACATCTTTAATTGAAAGGATATCAAGACCTGCCCCTTGCAAAGCCCGAATAGCGGTTTCACGGCCAGAACCTGGGCCTTTGACTAAAACATTAACTTCGCGCAAACCCATCTCAAGCGCCTTAGTCGCAGCAGAGGTCGCGGCTGAAGAAGCGGCAAATGGGGTCCCTTTTTTCGTCCCCTTAAAACCAACTGCCCCTGACGAAGACCAGGAAATGATCGCCCCAGTCTCATCCGTAATTGAAACAATGGTATTATTAAATGTCGCCTTAATGTGGGCTACCCCTTTGGCCGCTACTTTTTTATTTCTTTTTTTGCGAACTACTTTTTCTGCCATAACTAATTATTTTTTCTCCTCCTTTTTCCTTCCAGAACCAACGGTCATTCTTTTCCCTCTCTTGGTCCGAGAGTTTGTCTTTGTTCTCTGACCTCTAACTGGCAAGTTTTTTCTATGTCGCGAACCACGGTATGACCCCGAGTCAATTAAGCGTTTGATATTGCCGGTAATATTCTTGCGCAAGTCACCCTCAACATCAATTTTTTTGATCTCATCACGGATAGCAATAACCTCAGTATCGCTTAAGTCTTTAACTTTTTTAGTTTGGTCAACGCCCGCCGCAGCCAAAAGCTTGCGGCTCAAAGACGGGCCTATCCCAAAAATATAAGTCAAACCAACAGCAACATTTTTATTCAACGGTAAATCTACTCCAGCAATTCGTGCCATCTTCTCTTAATACCTCCTAACCCTGACGCTGTTTATGTTTTGGGTTTTCGCAAATAACATAAACTTTTCCATGACGTCGGACCACTTTACAGTTTTCACATATTTTTTTGACAGACGATCTAACTTTCATTTTTACCAATCTCCTTGCCTACCAAATTACTTCATTCGATAGGTTATTCTTCCCCTGGTCAAATCATAGGGGGAAAGCTCTAATTTTACCCTATCACCAGGCAAAATCCTAATAAAATGTTTGCGGATCTTGCCTGACACATGGGCCAAAACCATCTGTCCTGTGTCAAGCTCCACTCGAAACAAAGCATTTGGCAATGATTCTGTGATCTTACCTTCTAATTCAATTACATCTTTATCTTTTGCCATTACTGCTCCCTCAAAGTCAAAATTTCAGGATCACTGTCCTTAATTAAGACTGTATGCTCAAAATGACAGGAAAGACCACCATCAGCCGTGACAACAGTCCAACCATCTTCCAGGGTCCTGATCTTATGCCCCCCGGTGTTTAACATCGGCTCAATCGCCAAGGTCATCCCTTTTTCTAACTTTGGCCCCTGCCCAACAAAGCCAAAATTTGGAATGAGCGGGTCTTCATGCAAATCTTGACCAATCCCATGACCAAAAAGGTCTTTAACTACTGAGTAACCCTCTTTTTCCGCTACCCTTTGGATAGCAGCTGAGATATCTCCCAGGTGATTACCAGCCCGAGCCTGTTTTATCCCAGCGCTTAAGGCTTTTTTCGTAGCACGGATCAGCTGGGAGGCTTTTTTATCAATCTTCCCCACAGCCACGGTTGCCGCGGAATCACCACAAAAACCATTTATCCGTGTCCCGATATCAAGGCCAACAATGTCCCCTTCCTGCAAAATTCTCTCTCCAGGAATGCCGTGGACAATCTCTTCATTGACCGAGATGCAAGTAGCATGTTTATAGCCGCGATAACCAATAAAAACTGGCTCGGCCCCATGCTCTCTAATGATCTTTTCCGCAAAACTATCAAGGTACTTTGTTGTCACCCCTGGTCGAACCTCTTTCATTGTTTGGCCCAAGGCTATCGCAACAATTTTACACGCCTGTTTAATCTTTTCGATCTCAACCAACGTTTTAATTTTTATCCGAGCCATCTTTAATTACAGCGACCAGTTTTTGAAAAACATCATCAATTGAACCAGCGACATTAACTGTTACCAACTTCTTCTTTGCTTGATAACGATCGATCAATGGTTTCGTTTGTTTAGCATAGACCTCAAACCTGGTCCGAATCGCTTTTTCCTGGTCATCTACCCTTTGATAAAGCTCTGCCCCACAACTATCGCAGAGACCAGCTACTTTTGGCCGATTAAATTTAACATGAAAAACAGCCCCGCAAACTTTGCAGCTGCGGCGCCCGCCTAAACGTTCAACCACCTGGTCCTCATCAACCTCAAAATAGATCACTTTATCTAGATTAAGCTTAAGTTCCTCAAGCATCTGGTCAAAAGCAGTCGCTTGGGCTTCTGACCTTGGAAAACCATCAACAATAATCCCTTTTTGGCAATCAGGCTGACTGATCCGCTGGCGGGTTAATTCAATTGTCAATTCATCCGGCACCAGCCTCCCTGCATTCATAAACTCTTTGGCCCTTAAGCCAATCTCAGATCCTTTGCGGACCTCTTCCCTAAGTACATCTCCAAGTGAGATATGAGGGATTGTTAGTTTTTCTGCCAAAAGCTTAGCCTGGGTACCCTTGCCTGATCCAGGAGGACCGAGTAAAACTAATATGCTCACGCCAACAATCCTTCATATTGCCTAGTAACCAAATGAGTCTCAATCTGCCGGACAAGGTCCATGGCAACCCCAACTACAATCAAAAGGGCTGTTGCGCCTAAACCTTGAAAAGAGGTGATGTGAGTCAAACGTTCAATAACAGACGGAACAATGGCGACCATAGCCAAAAATAAAGCGCCAACCAAGGTCAAACGTGTAATAACAAATTCTAAATATTGGGCAGTTGGCCGACCAGGTCTGATGCCTGTAATAAACCCTCCGTACTTCTTGATATTTTCAGCCAGCTCTTTTGGGTTAAAGGTAATCGCCGTATAAAAATAGGTAAAGAAAAATATCAAACAAAAGAACAAGGCCATATATAACGAACCGCCAGGCGAAATCCAACTAACGATTTTTTGCACAACAGGATGTGGGATAAACTGGGCAATAGTCGCTGGAAATAAAAGCACAGATGACGCAAAAATAATTGGGATAACCCCGCCCTGGTTAATCCGGAGTGGAATATAAGTTGTTTGGCCCCCGTACATTTTACGCCCAACAACCCGTTTCGCGTAATGGACCTGGATCCTGCGCTGTCCCTCTTGAACAATAACAATGGCCACGATCATAAATAAGAATGAAACAAGCAAAATTGCCACCCCAAACATCGACGCCCCCCCTCTGACCAAGGTCACAGTTTGGGCAACATAACTTGGGATTCGAGAAACAATGCCAGCAAAAATAAGCAGCGAAGCCCCATTGCCAATCCCATGTTCTGTAATTAATTCAGAAAACCACATGACCAAAGTTGACCCCGCGGTTAAAGCAATCATTGTCCCAGCTAAAAAGAAAGTAAAGCTATACCCTTCCAGCATAACCCCCCTAAGCCAAAAAGACATGCCAAAAGCTTGGAAAGCCGCTAAAATAACAGTTAAAAAACGGGTGTATTTCGCGATCTGTTTTCGGCCAGCCTCTCCTTCTTTGGAAAGCTCTTCCAATTGAGGAAGAACAACAGTTAGTAGCTGAATAATAATTGAGGCATTAATATACGGGACAATCCCCATGGCAAAGACAGAAAACCGCATTAAGGCCCCGCCAGTAAACAGATCAAGAAAGCCTAAAATATTGCCTTGCCCAAAAATATTCGCCAACTTGGCTGGATCAATCCCAGCCACCGGAATATGTGATCCTAGTCTAAATAAAATAATCATTCCTAAGGTATATAAAATCTTTCTCCTTAGGTCACCAATATTGAATATCCCAGAAATTACGTTAAGCATTTTTTACTGTTGCTGGAAACCGAGGCATTCAGCCTCAGGTTCCGATGCACTTACCTCCTGCTTCTTCAATCTTTTTCTTGGCTGATCCTGAAAATTTATCAGCTTTGACCGTGATTGCTTTTTTCAGCTCACCACTACCCAAAATCTTTAAAAGACCTGTCACACCCAATGTCTCTTTCGTCACTTCACCATCATATTTATTTAAATCAGCAACATTAATAACAAAAAAATCTTGCTTAAAGAAATTGTGAAAACCACGTTTAGGAAGCCTTCGATAAAGAGGGGTTTGGCCACCTTCAAAATGGCGGCCCTTAGTCCCACCACTTCTGCTCTTCTGTCCCTTATGACCGCGACCACAGGTCTTACCAGTGCCAGAACTTGTTCCGCGGCCAACTCGCTTTTTTTTCTTTTTAGCCCCTTTTTTATATTTTAAATTACTAAGCTGCAACATAACGCACCTTTAAGCTCTTTCCCCTCAAAGCTTCTTGCTCTTCCTGGTTTTTTAGCTTGAGCAACCCATTCAAAGTCGCCCGAGCCAAATTAATCGCATTATTTGAACCAATTGACTTGGCCACGATATTTTTCATTCCAGCCAGCTCTAAGATTGTCCGCACTGCCCCGCCAGCGATAACACCTGTTCCTGCCGGCGCTGGCCTTAAAACAACCTGACTGGCACCAAAGTTTCCAATTACATCATGAGGGATTGTCCCTGAAATTTGCGCTATTTCAACAATGTTCTTTTTTGCGGATTCCACACCTTTGCGGATTGAAGAAGCAACTTCGGCTGCCTTGCCGATCCCTAAGCCCACATGAGCTTTCATATCACCAATTACAACCACAGCACGAAAACCCATCTTTTTTCCACCTTTAACAACCTTGGTAACCCGCCGAATTTGCACAACTTTTTCTTTAAATTCTTTATCCTGGTCTCGCCTGTTAAAATTCCTCAAAAAACTAACCCTCCTTCTCTCGCAGCCTCAGCCAAAGCCTTGAGCCTGCCATGATAGGCCCTTTTGCCTCGATCAAAAACAACTTTAGTCACTCCAGCTTTTTTGGCTGACGCGGCCAATTCACTGCCAACAATTTTTGCCGCCTCAATATTACCACCCTTTTTATTTTTTAAGCTGCTGGCAGAAGCTAATGTCTTCCCCGCAATATCATCAATCACCTGAGCATAGATATAATTTAAGCTTCTAAAAACCATTAACCTCGGACGTTCAGCTGTCCCCACAATTTTTCTCTTTTTCATACCTAATTATGCTCCTGTCGCTGTCTTAGCTGCTTTACCAGCTTTTTTCCTAACTTTTTCACCAACATAACGGACACCTTTCCCCTTATAAGGCTCGACTTTGCGGATGCGACGGATTTTCGCGGCAACTTCACCAACTACTTGTCGATTTATCCCCTTAACAACGATTTTGTTGTTCCCCTCAACCACAAACTCAATCCCTTCTGGAGCAGCAACAACAATTGGGTGCGAAAATCCTAATTGAAGAGATAAGCCGCTGCCTTGCTTGGCTGCCCGATATCCAACCCCAACCATTTCCAGGTGTCTTTCAAATCCTTTTGTCACACCAACAATCATGT
Organism: bacterium; assembly: GCA_043811955.1. Classification (GTDB taxonomy): domain Bacteria; phylum Margulisbacteria; class WOR-1; order O2-12-FULL-45-9; family O2-12-FULL-45-9; genus JBDRMQ01. The sequence goes on from JBDRMQ010000011.1 coordinate 8,206, forward strand.
TATCAATTAAACTATTATAAAGACCTTGGAGAGCCAAGACTTTGGGGTCACGGCTTTCACAAATTGTCGCGATTTTATTATCTTTAACTTCAATCTTTATTGAATGACGATATTCTTGAGCTAAAACACCTTTGGGTCCTTTAACTTGAACAACACCATCAAAAACCTTGACTTCAACGCCTGAAGGTATTTCGATCAATCTTTTGCCTATTCTGCCCATATTTTTATTACCACACGCAACAAAGGACCTCGCCACCTAGTTTTTGCTTTCTGGCGGCATCCCCTGTCATGACTCCTTTTGAGGTTGAAACAATCGCGCTCCCAAAACCTCTTTGCACTTGAGGCATTGATCTTGAATCTTTATAAACCCTGCGGCCTGGCTTGCTAATACGCTTCAAGCAAGACTTAAGCCCCTTTTTAAATGTTAGGCGCAGGAACTTTTTTTCCATTTTTTTTAAGACTTCTGACTTGGCAACATAACCCTCAGCCACAAAGACTTTGGCAATTTCCTCTTTTAACTTTGAATGCGGAATATCAACTGTCTCACCAGCTATCATTTGCGCATTCCTGATCCTAAGCAACATATCAGCAATCGGGTCTGTCATTGATCCCTCCTGTAATTTACCAACTTGATTTTGTCACTCCAGGCAATCGCCCCTCGTGAGCCAACCTTCTAAAACAAATTCGACAAACGCCAAACTTTCTAATAAAACTCCTCGCTCGACCACAGAAAACACAGCGGTTCTTTTGCCGTGTTGAATATTTTGGTCCTCTTTTTAATCTTTCCAGCCAGGCCTTCTTAGCCATTAAAAACTCCTTTCATTATTTTTGAAAAGGGAGACCAAAGGCCTCCAGCAGCTTCCTTGCCTCAGCATCTGTTCTGGCAGAGGTGACAAAAGTAATGTCCATCCCCCTAACTCGATCAACTTTTTCGTAATTAACCTCAGGGAAGATCAGCTGTTCCTTTATGCCCATGGAATAATTACCGCGGCCATCAAAAGATTTTGGGCTAACCCCTTTAAAATCACGGATCTTTGGCAAGCACAGATTAATAAACTTATTTAAAAAGTCATACATCCTGGTCCCTCGCAAAGTAACTTTTAAGCCAATAGACATCCCGGCTCGGATCTTAAAAGTCGCGATCGATTTTTTCGTCACCCGCACTAACGGCTTTTGCCCTGTGATTTCTTCTAATTCTTTGGCCGAAGGGTCAATTGCTTTTGAATTTTCTCTAACCTCACCAACCCCGCGATTAATCACAATTTTAAGAAGTTTTGGCGCTCTCATCGGAGTTTTATAGCCTTCACTTTTAATCAGTGCCGGCAAGATCTCTTTTTTATATCTTTCTGCTAAGTTAGCTGTCATTATTTCACCTTTTCAACTGTCTCTTGGCAACGAGAACAGATGCGTCCATCTTTATTTCTTTTGACCCTAGTTGGCTCCGAACACTTAGGACAAACAAGCATCACCTTGGCGATCTGCAAGGTTGCTGCTTTTTCAATAATTCCACCCTGAAAATTACGGCTGGCCCGTTGATGACGCTTAACAATATTCACTCGCTCAACAATCAAGGTCCCATCTTTTGGAAAAACTTCTAGGACTTTACCCTTTTTGCCTTTATCTTTTCCAGCCAAGACAACAACATTATCACCTTTTTTAATCTTAATTTTTTTCATAATTAAACAACCTCTGGTGCCAGCGAGATGATTTTCATAAAATCCTTATCTCGAAGCTCTCGCGCTACTGGGCCAAAAACACGGGTCCCACGCGGACTTTTTTCTTTAGTAACAATTACGACCGCGTTATCGTCAAAGGCAACATAGGAACCGTCTGACCTTCGCACCGGCTTGGTTGTCCTAACAATAACAGCATGGACAACTTCACTTCTTTTAACCGTCATATTTGGGTTTGCTTCTTTCACAACCGCTACAATGATATCTCCAATCCCAGCATAACGTCTGTTAGAGCTACCCAGAACCCGGATACAAAGAACCGTGCGCGCCCCAGAATTATCAGCTACATTTAATTTTGTTTCGTTTTGGATCAATTTACTTCCTCCACAACAGTTTCTACTTCCTTTTCTTTCTTGCTCTGCTTTGGCAGATCATGAGGATTGACAACACCCTTACCTAAAATTTTAACGATCCGCCATCTTTTATCTCTGGAAACAGGGCGGGTCTCTACGATCTCAACGATATCACCAATTTTAGCGCTATTTCCCTCATCATGGGCCTTGACCCGAACCGACCTTCTAACTGTCTTTTTATAGAAAGAATGTTGGAAAACACGTTCAATTTCAACCACCGCGGTCTTTTGCATTTTATTGCTAACAATAATGCCTGTTCTTATTTTTCTTTTTCCACGCTCCAACTTACTCGTCCCCCTTTTCATTCAGAACTGTCAAAACCTTGGCGATATTTCGCCGCAGACTTCTGACTTTTAACGGATTTTTTAACTGCTGATTAGTCTTGGCAAACCGGGCCAACAACAATTCGCTGCGCAGCTCTTTTTCCTTTTTCTTTAATTCATCTATTCCAAGTTCACGCAATTCCGAGGCTTTTATCATTTTATCTCCAATTAATATTTTTCAACAAACCTTGTTTTGATCGGCAATTTAAAAGCCGCTAAACGCAAAGCTTCTTTAGCTTCAACTTGAGTAATCCCGCCTATTTCAAAAATAATATGCCCGCGCTTCACCGGCGCCCGAAAGCCTTCCGGCGCCCCTTTTCCTCCACCCATGCGGGTTTCAGCCGGCTTAGCAGTATAGATCTTATCAGCGAAAGCCCTGATCCAAACCTTGCCGCCACGTTTTAAATAATGGGTCAAGGCTTTACGGGCCGCCTCAATCTGGTTTGTGGTCAAATAAGCGCACTCTTGCGTTTGCAAACCATATTCGCCGAACTGGATCACAGCTCCGGCAGAAGCCTTGCCGCGCAGACGCCTGCGCTGATGTTTTCTAAACTTTGTTTTGGCTGGAAATAGCGGCATCCTTTTTCTCCTCTTGCTTTTTCTCTTTCAAAACCTCGCCTTTGAAGACCCAAACTTTGACCCCAATCTTGCCGTAAAGGGTCATTGCTTCGGTAAAACCATAATCAATTTGGGCTCGAATAGTATGCAAAGGGACCCTGCCGGCCCGAAAAGATTCGCAACGAGCGATTTCCGACCCTCCCAAGCGCCCTGAAACCATAATTTTTATTCCCTTAGCCCCCGAGCGCAGCGCCTTTGAAACAGCCTGTCTCATTGCCCGCTTATGGGCAATACGACGCTCAAGTTGGGCAGCAATATTCTCACCAATTAAAATGGCGCAACTCTCAGGCTTAGGTTCTTCGCTCACGTTGAGCTTAATTTGTTTGCCAGTTCGCTTTGCGACATCTTCGCGCAAAGTAGTAATATCACGCCCACCTTTACCAATAATTAGGCCTGGTTTAGCTGTATGAATGTCGATCTCGATTTGGTTAGCTTTACGACCAATAAAAATACGAGAGACCCCGGCCTTAAATAAAGTATTTTTTAGATACGTGCGAAGCTCAACGTCCTCAGCCAAAAACTTGCTATATTCACTATCAGAAGCAAACCAAAAACTCTCCCAGTTTTCATTTATACCAAGTCGAAACCCTTTTGGATGTACCTTTTGCCCCATTAAGCGTCCTCCTTAACCCAAATAGTTACATGACTACTTCTTTTATAAATACTACCAACTCGACCCTTCGCCCTTGCCTGCCAACGTTTCATTATAAAACCCTGGTTAACAAAAATACTTTCAATTTTTAGACTTTGCTCATTAAGCTTATAATTATGGGTCGCGTTTGCTTTCGCTGATTTTATCAATTCCGCCAGGACCTTTGCCCCCTTTTGCGGCATAAAACGCAAAAGAGCAATCGCCTCAAGCACAAACTTACCACGAATAATCGCGGCTACCCGAGATAGTTTTCTGGGCGAAATCCTTACTGATTTAAATTTTGCTTTAACTTTTGTCATGCTGCTGGTGCCGCCACTGTTGACTTGTTCGTTGGTGAACTGTGTCCCTTAAATATCCTGGTATGGGCAAATTCACCAAGCTTATGTCCAACCATATTTTCTTGAATGTAAACTGGGATATGCCTTCTGCCATTATGCACAGCAAAGGTATAGCCGATCATCTCTGGAATTATTGTTGAGGCGCGAGCCCAAGTTTTAATTGGTTTTTTCTCCCCAGACATCTCCATTTTTTGTAGTTTTCGGAGCAGTTTTTCGTCTACATAAGGGCCTTTATTTGTTGAACGTCCCATTATTTTTTCCTCCGTGAAATAATAAAGCGCTCACTGCGATTTCTCGAGTGGCGCGTCTTTTTGCCAAGGGTTGGTTTGCCCCAGGGAGTAAGCGGCGACTTTCTGCCAATCGGGGCCTTGCCTTCGCCACCACCATGAGGATGATCACAGGGGTTCATCGCTACACCACGAACATGCGGACGCCTACCACGATGTCTCTTTTTGCCAGCCTTGCCCATTCTGACATTTTTAGCGTCAAGGTTCCCAATCTGGCCAACAGTCGCCCGACAAGCCAAAGGGACCATGCGCAACTCCCCAGATGGCAGCTTAATGATCGCGTAACCTTTTTCTTTAGCTGATAACATCACCCCAGCCCCAGCTGAGCGGGCAAGCTTACCGCCAGCACCTGGCGTAAGTTCAACATTATGGACCGTTGTGCCAAGCGGGATTGATTTGAGGGGCAAAGAATTGCCTAGTTGGATATCAGCCTCTGGCCCTGACTCAATTCTAGCCCCAACTGTCAAGCCTAAAGGAGCTAAAATATATCTTTTTTCGCCATCTTCATATTCCAAAAGGGCAATTCGAGCGTTGCGACAAGGATCATATTCAATCCCTAAAACCTTGGCTGGAATATCTTTGTTACGTTTAAAATCAATCAGACGATACATTTGCTTATTACCGCCACCACGATGACGCATCGAAATCCGACCACGCCAGTCTCTGCCAGCACTCTTGCGCAGGCGCGTTAAAAGTGACTTTTCTGGCGAATGTTTTGTAATATCCTCAAAATCATCCGCGATTTGAAATCGCTGGCCCGGTGTTAGCGGTCTCTTTTGCTTTGTGCCCATTTAACTCTCTAACTCCTCAATTTTTTGTCCTTTAGACAAAGTCACGTAAGCCTTTTTCCATGAAGAGGTGCGGCCAATCGATTTACCTGAAACTCGGCGCTTTGACCTAACCTTACAAGTATTAACTGAGGTTACATTAACTTTAAATATTTTTTCAATCGCCAAAGCTACGTCAATTTTTGTCGCTTTGTTATGGACCTTAAAAACATAACCAGACAAAGCCCTTCGAGCCAAAGCTTTTTCTGTTATTATTGGTTCAACTATAATTTGATCCGGCTGCATTAAGCTAACTTCTCCTCTAAATTTGCCAGGGCGGTCTTTTCAAGCACAACCCATTCGGCATTGAGTATGTCAAAGATGTTTAGATTATTAACATCAGAAATAGTAACGCCTTTTATATTTCGAGCAGCTTTGGAAAAAATTTCATTCTCTTTTTGTAAAATAACCAAAGTTTTTCCTGATACACCTAATTCATTTAGTTGCTTAACTGCTTCCTTTGTTTTAGGCGAAGGAAGCAGAAGCCCTGCTGCTATTTTTAGTTTTTCGTCGCGATTCTTGTCTGACAAAGCTATGGCCAAGGCTAACTTTCTCTTTTTAATCGGCAAACTATAGCCATAGCTACGTGGGATAGGCCCGAAGATAACACCCCCAGTTCTCCATAAAGGCGAACGAATGCTCCCTGCCCGAGCGCGACCAGTCCCTTTTTGTTTCCAAGGTTTCTTCCCACCACCACGAACTTCGGCCCTTGTTTTAGTTGAGTGGGTCCCACGTCTCTTTGAGGCCAAATACCAAGTAAGCACCTCATGCACTAAAATGTCATTTGATTCTTTATTTAAGATACTAGCTTTCTTGGTCATGATGCAGCTTGCTCCGTAACAGGTTCTTTTGACACAGCAGCTGAAGTTTTAGAAGTTCGAGTAATAATAATTAAGCTCCCCTTTTTTCCAGGCAAGGCACCCTTTAACAACAAGATATTTTTCTCAGCATCAACTGAGACAACCTTAACCGCTTTTAAGGTAATCTTATCCCCACCCATTCGACCAGACATTTTTGTCCCTGGCCAAACTCGAGCCGGGGTTGTCCCCGCCCCAATTGACCCTGGCAGCCGATGTGATTTTGAACCATGAGACATTAATCCACGGCTAAATTTGTGTCTTTTTACTGTTCCAGCAAAACCTTTGCCAATAGTAATCCCGGAAACAGTCAACTGATCTCCAGGATTAAAAGTATCAACCTTTATCTCCTGTCCAACCTTAAACCCATCAATTTTTTCAACCCTAAACTCTTTTAAATATTTTAAACTCGCCCCTTTAAGGTGCCCTTTTTTTGGCTTATTGATCTTTTTCGCGACCCCAAAGCCTAATTGGACAGCATTATAGCCATCGGTGGAAGTTGTTTTAACCTGAGCCACAAAACATGGCCCAGCCTCAACAACAGTCACTGGAACGATGTTGCCAGCTTCATCAAATATTTGGGTCATCCCTATTTTTTTGCCTAGTAAATTGTCCATAATTATCCCATTTTTATCTCAACATCGACCCCTGATGGCAGGTCAAGCTGCATCAAAGCGTCAACTGTTTGCGGTGGCGGATCTAAAATATCAATCAAACGTTTATGGGTCCGCATTTCAAAATGCTCCCTTGATTTTTTATCAACATGGGGAGAGCGCAAGACGCAAAAAACCTCTTTGTCTGTTGGCAGTGGTACTGGCCCTGAAACATACGCCCCTGCCCGCTTGGCCGTATCAACGATCTTAGCAGCTGATTGATCGATTACCCGGTGATCGTAAGCTTTGAGCTTTATTCTAATTCTCTGTTTTGTCCGCTGTTTTGTCATTACTTATTTCCTTTTTTCCGCATCTTCGGCCTTTGTCCCTTTGCTTTTTTCAATTATTTCTTCCGCGAGTTTCTTGGGGATTTCGTAATATTCACAAAACTCCATACTATATGTTCCACGCCCTTGTGTCAAGGAACGAATACTGGTCGAATAACCAAACATCGCCGATAAAGGCACCTTGGCCTTAATCGTTTGCAGCCCCAGATGGGACTCCATTCCTTCAATCCTTCCTCGGCGGCTATTTAAATCACCGATGGCGTCACCCATGTATTGTTCAGGGACAACCACTTCTACTTTCATGATAGGCTCAAGCAAAACAGGTTTACATTTCATGAAACCAGCTTTAAAGGCCATTGAACCAGCAATCTTAAACGCGATTTCTGATGAGTCAACATCATGGTATGAACCATCAAATAAAGTTGTTCGAACATCAAGGATTGGATAGCCAGCTAAAACACCGGTCGCCATGGCCTCTTTAATCCCTGCTTCAACTGGAGCAACATATTCTTTTGGGATCGCCCCGCCAACAATTTTATTAACAAATTCAAAGCCTTTCCCAGCTTCAAGTGGTTCAAGCCTTAGGTAAACATGGCCATATTGACCACGACCACCAGTTTGCCTGATAAATTTCCCTTCAACCTCTGTCTCTCCTCGAATCGTCTCTTTGTAAGCAACCTGAGGCTTACCAACATTTGCTTCAACCTTAAATTCACGCAGCAAACGATCAACTATGATTTCCAGGTGAAGCTCACCCATCCCAGAAATAATAGTCTGGCCAGTTTCCTGATCGCCCCTAATCTTAAAGGTCGGGTCTTCTTCCGCCAGTTTGCCAAGGGCAACCCCTAGTCTTTCTTGATCAGCCTTGGTCTTTGGCTCAATGGCCACAAAAATAACCGGCTCTGGGAATTGAATTGACTCTAAAATAATTGGATTATCCTCGTTGCAAAGAGTATCCCCTGTTCCAGTATTTTTAAGGCCAACCGCAGCCGCAATGTCTCCAGCCCTAATTTCATCAACCTCTTCACGCTTATTAGCATGCATTTGCAAGATTCGGCCAATTCTCTCTCGTTTTTCTTTGACTGAGTTGTAAACATAAGAACCTGCTGTTAATACCCCGGAATAAGCCCTAAAAAAAGTTAAACGACCAACAAAAGGATCAGACATAATCTTAAACGCCAAAGCTGAGAATGGTTCTTCAGTCGAAGCTTTGCGTTCTTCTTCTTTGCCTGATTTTGGATTTAAGCCAACAATCTTCTTTTTATCAAGTGGTGACGGCAAGTAATCAATTATCGCGTCAAGCAATGGTTGAACCCCTTTATTTTTGAAGGCCGTACCACAAACAACAGGAATAATCGCCGCAGCAATTGTGGCCTTGCGCAGCCCAGCCCTGACCTCTTCGTTAGTCAACGTCTCACCACCCAAATATTTTTCAAGTAATTTATCATCTGCTTCTGCAGCAGCTTCAACTAGTTTTTCTCTATACTTACCAACCTTAGCTTTTAGATCATCAGGAATTGGCTGACGAGAAAGTTGTTCATCTTCATAAACAATGGCATCCATGGCAACTAAATCAACAACCCCTTTAAACTGATCTTCAGCCCCAATTGGCATCTGAAATAAGACTGGTTTAGCCAATAAACGCTCTTTAATCTGCTCGGCAACCCGATAAAAATCTGCCCCAACTCTATCCATTTTATTAATAAAAGCAATTCTAGGTACCCCATAGCGGGTTGCTTGGCGCCAGACAGTCTCCGACTGTGGTTGAACCCCGCCAACAGCACAAAAAATAACAACCACACCATCTAAGACGCGAAGCGAACGCTCAACCTCAACAGTAAAATCAACATGCCCTGGGGTATCAATAATATTAATACGATGGTCACGCCAAAAAGTTGTGGTTGCGGCAGAGGTAATGGTAATCCCCCGCTCTTTTTCTTGCTCCATCCAATCCATAGTTGCGGCCCCATCATGGACTTCTCCAATACGATGCAGCCTGCCACTATAGAAAAGAACTCGCTCGGTAGTAGTAGTTTTACCAGCATCAATATGGGCAGCAAAACCCATATTCCTATATTTATCTAATGAATAATTTTTTTTCTCCATTCAATTACCACCTAAAGTGAGCAAAAGCCTTGTTGGCATCTGCTGTTTTGTGGACATCCTCTCGTTTTTTTATCGCTTCGCCGGTACCGTTATACGCATCAATTAATTCTGTGGCCAACTTTTCGATCATTGATTTACCTTTTTTATTGCGACAAACATCGCGAAACCACTGCATCGCCATAGCTTGACCGCGAACCTTTGAGACCTCAACCGGGATTTGATATGTCGCGCCGCCAACCCGCCGAGCCTTGACCTCAAGAAGCGGAGTAACATTACCCAAAGCTTTTTCAAAAACTTCCAAAGGATTAGAGTCTAGTTTTTCCTTGACTAAAGCAAAGGCATCATAGACTATTTTTTCTGCTATGCTCTTTTTGCCCTTCAAAATTAGCTTATTAATAAACTTTTGGACCAACACACTGTCAAAAACAGCGTCAGGAGAGATATCTTTCTTAAAAATTCTTCCGTGTCTAGGCACCAGCAGCTCCTCCTTTTCCCTTTGTTCGTTTTGTTCCATATTTTGAGCGACTTTGTTTTCGATCGTTGACCCCAGTAGTATCAAGCGCACCCCTAACAATATGATATCTAACGCCTGGCAAATCCTTGATCCGACCACCCCTCACCAATACAACAGAATGTTCCTGAAGGTTGTGCCCTTCACCCGGAATATAAGCAGAAATCTCAATCCCAGTAGTTAAACGAACACGAGCAACTTTGCGCAAGGCTGAGTTTGGTTTTTTGGGCGTTGTGGTATAGACCCTGACACAAACCCCTCGCCGCAGAGGCGCTCCCTTAAGCGCGGGGGCTCGCCTTTTCCCTTTCTTTTTTATTCTCCCTTTTTTAATCAACTGGTTAATTGTCGGCATTTATTGCTCCTCCGCGGAAACAGCTACTTCTAGCTGCCCCATTAAACTAATTGTTGGTACCAACTCTAAATGACAATAATCTTTGTAACCTGTTCCCGCGGGAATTGGTTTTCCAATGATTACGTTCTCTTTCAAACCAAACATTTCGTCAGTCTTGCCATTAACAGCTGCCTCTGTCAAAACTCGCGCGGTCTCTTGGAATGAAGCGGCTGAGATAAAACTCTCGGTCGTAAGCGAGGCTTTAGTTATACCAAGCAAAACTTCTGTGGCAGTTAAATCATCACCTTTGGCCTTTTTGTTAATAGCATCCATACGATTCTTTTCAATTAATTCACCAGGAAGAAGGGTTGTCTCACCTGGGGAAACAACGCGGACTTTTTTGGTCATCTGCCTAACAATTACCTCAACATGTTTATCGGCAATTGTAACACCTTGTCCACGATAAATCTTGAGCACCTCATCAACCAAAAAGTTTTGGCAGGCAGCTACCCCGCGAATCCGCAAAACATCATGAGGATTAATCGTCCCCTCTGTTAGCTGCATCCCTTTATGAACTTTATCATTAGAAATAACCCGCAAGCGTGTTTCGTAAGGAACAGCATATTCTTTGAAATCATCTTTGCCGGCAATAACCTTAACAACCCGCAAACCTTCATCTTCGCTGACTTCAACCTTGCCATCAATCTCAGATAAAACAGCATGGTTGTGCGGTCGTCTCGCCTCAAAAAGCTCTTCAACTTTAGGTAAACCTTGGATAATATCACGAGTTTTGCTCGGGTCTCTGCGGATCGATTCAACTTTAGCAATAATATCATAGCTATCAATATTGTCATCATCAGCCACATAAACCCTTGAACCAGCGACAATCATGTAGTTTTCGCCAGGGGCAACAATAACTTTGCTCTTGGCAGCCTCAATCACCAAACCTGGGGCCTTACATTCAACACTAGCAGAAAGATCATCCCCCATCTTAACCTTATCCCCTTCTTTAACAAAAAGCTTTTCTTCTGAAGGGATTTTATATTCGCTCTTAACTTTTGGGTTATAAACAAAAACCTCACCATCACGCTTAGCAATACTTTCGTTGCGTTTTTCTGAAATAGTTAAATCTATATACTTGATCTTACCAGCCGCGCTGGAAATAACATATTCATAAGTCGCGTCATATGAAGCAAGCTCCTCACCTGCCTCAACCTTTTGCCCATCTTTTACTTTAAGAACCGAACCAACAGGCAGGGGATACTCTTCTTTTTTCCCTTTAATGTTTACATAAAGAACAGAGCTGCGAGCCACCATTTTTTGTTTTTCGCCAAGCTCGCTTGGAATATTTTTAATTTCGATCCCTTCTGCAAAAGAGATAGTCCCGCCATGCTTTGTTTTAACCGCGACATGAGCACCTTTATGCAAAGCAACACCGCCGATGTGGAAGGTTCTCATGGTCAGCTGAGTACCCGGCTCACCAATAGACTGCGCGGCAATAATTCCTACCGCTTCTCCAATATTAACATCCCGCAAAGTCGATAGATCAAGGCCATAACACTTGCGGCAAAGACCTTTCTTTGTTTGGCAAGCAATAACTGAGCGCACTTCAACTTTTTCTATGCCCGAATCATAAATCGCCTTGGCAGTATTTTCGTCGAGAATCAGCCCAGCCTTGGCTAAAACTTTGTTAGAAAGAGGATCAACCACATTTTTAACCGGGATGCGATGGACCAATCTTTGCCAAAGCGGTATTAGCTCTTCGTAACCTTCGCGAACAGTTGAGAGAAAGATACCGTCTTTAGCCCCGCAGTCATCTTCTGTCACCACGACATCTTGAGCAACATCAACAAGCCTTCTGGTCAAATACCCAGAATCAGCTGTTCTAAGGGCAGTATCAACCAAACCCTTGCGGGCGCCGTAAGAAGAAATAAAATACTCGGTCGCTGTTAAACCTTCTTTAAATTTAGTCTTAATTGGAATATTAATAATATTTCCTGATGGGTCAGCCATTAAGCCCCGGATACCAGACAACTGCCTGACCTGCTGAACTTTGCCCCGAGCTCCAGAAAAAGCCATCATATAAACAGAATTAAGCGGGTCTAGCTCATCAAGCATCTTTTGGGTAACTTCTTCCGTTACCGCGCTCCAAATATCAAGTGAGCGAATAAATTTTTCTTTGTCTGAAATACTGCCGGCTTGAAAGTGTTTTTCCAACACTTCGATTTGTTTGGTTGCTCGTTCGACAATCGCTTTCTTTTTAGCTGGGACAACTAGATCTTCAATCGCGATCGAAACCCCGGCCAAGGTCGCGTACTTAAAGCCCAGCCGTTTTATCTCGTCGGCAATTTCCGCCGTGGTCGCGGTACCATAATTGTTATATGAAGTGATAATTATTTTCTCAAGTTCTTTTTTAACAATGACTCGATTAATAAACGGATATTCAGCCTCAATCCCATGTCTTTTAAGAACTCTATTTAGAGTATGATTGAATTTTATACGGCCAACAGTTGTTTCAATTATCTCGCCAGAGCGGCGAACTTTAACCAGCGCCTGTAGATGGACATCCTCTAGATCATTGACCAGCATTGCCTCCCAATCATTAGCAAAAACACGGCCCTTGCCCAATTCTTGTTTTTCATCCAGCACAGTCATATAATATGTTCCCAAAACCATATCTTGGGTTGGGGTGACAATTGGTCGGCCAGAAGCTGGAGAAAGCAGATTGTTAGAAGCTAACATTAATATCCGTGCCTCAACCTGGGCTTCGTAAAGCAGCGGCACGTGAACTGCCATTTGGTCACCGTCAAAGTCAGCGTTAAAAGCTGGACAAACCAACGGATGGATCTGGATCGCTTTGCCTTCAACTAAAACCGGCTCAAAAGCTTGAATACCAAGGCGATGCAGGGTTGGCGCGCGGTTAAGCAAAACAGGGTGACCTTTGATCACCTCTTCTAAAATGTCCCACACGATAACCTCTTCGCGTTCAATCATTCGCTTGGCCGATTTAACATTTTGGGCGATTTCTCTGCCAACCAGCTTGCGGATAACAAACGGTTTAAAAAGCTCAAGCGCCATCCCTTTAGGCAAACCACACTGATGTAGTTTTAGGTTTGGCCCAACCACAATGACCGAGCGACCAGAATAATCAGCTCTTTTACCAAGAAGATTCTGGCGAAAGCGTCCTTGCTTTCCTTCGATAACATCAGTTAATGATTTAAGCGGTCGACCGGTCGATCCTGTCACCGCTCTTTTGCGACGACCATTGTCAATTAAAACATCAACTGATTCTTGGAGCATCCGCTTTTCATTGCGAATGATCATGTCGGGCGCCCCCATATTGATCATCTTCTTGAGACGATTATTACGGTTTAGGACCCGACGATAAAGATCATTTAAGTCAGAAGTAGCAAATCTCCCCCCCTCAAGCTGGACCATTGGGCGAAGATCTGGCGGGATAACTGGTACAGAATCAAGGACCATCCATTCTGGCCGATTACCTGAACTCAAAAAGGCTTCAGCTATTCGGAGCCTTTTAACAATCTTCATCCGCTTTTGGCCAGTAGAATCTTTAAATTCGCGCCGAAGTTTGCTCACCATTTGGGACAAGTCAATCTTTGAGAGGAGCTCGCGCACAGCCCGCCCACCTGTCTCGGCCTTAAAGCTGTCCCCATATTTTTCAAGAGCCTCTTGATACTCAGATTCACGCAAAATCTTGCCGATCTTAAGTTTTTTTACTCCTTCATCAACTTGCGTCACAATGTAAGCATCGTAATAAACAACCTCTTCCAAAGACTTGGTGGTCACGTCCAGGAGCAAGCTCATATAGCCAGGAACACCGCGCAAGTACCAAATGTGGGCCACCGGTTCAACTAAACGAATATGCCCCATTCTCTCGCGGCGCACCCTTGAAGTTGTAACTTCAACACCACAACGCTCACAAACAATCCCGCGATAACGCACCCGGCGATACTTACCACAGTGACATTCCCAATCTTTAACTGGCCCAAATATTTTTTCACAAAAAAGACCACGGCGCTCCGGCTTAAAAGTGCGATAATTAATAGTCTCTGGTTTTTCAACCTCGCCATACGACCAAGACAAAATTTTCTCAGGAGAAGCTAACCCAATTTGGATAAAATTAAACTCTTTGTTTTCTTTTCTTACTAAAGACAAGGTTAACTCCTCCTCTTAGATTTTTGATCATCGCCAGTAAAGATCCTGGGCATTCTTCTGCCGGCCATTTTTTCTTGTTCGTCAATGCTGACCTCTTTGCCGTCTTTACTTAAAGTCCTAACATTTAACCCCAAACTGCGCAATTCTTTAACCAAAACCCTAAAAGATTCTGGCACCCCTGGTTTACCCATCGGCTTACCCTTAATAATCGCTTCGTAAACCTTGGAGCGGCCAACAACATCATCGGACTTTACGGTTAAAAGCTCTTGAAGGGTATGCGCCGCGCCATAAGCCTCAAGCGCCCAAACTTCCATCTCACCAAAACGTTGACCACCAAATTGAGCTTTACCACCAAGGGGTTGTTGGGTAATAAGTGAGTACGGGCCTGTTGAGCGGGCATGCATTTTGTCATCAACCAAATGGATAAGTTTCATCAAATACATATAACCAATAGCAATTTTGCGGCCAAACGGTTTACCAGTTCGACCATCACGCAATTCAACCTTGCCAGAAGCGTTCATCCAAGGAAGGTTTCCTTCTTTAGAAGCTTTTTCCAGTTCTGATTCAATAATTTTAACAGAAGCATCTTCTTCCCCTGCTTCATCAAACGCCGGCAGAGAGTAGTGTTTGCCAAGAACATGGCCAGCATGTCCCAATAAGAGCTCAAAAATCTGCCCGATATTCATACGAGAAGGAACACCAAGCGGGTTTAGGATAACATCAAGCGGTGTCCCATCTGGCAAGTATGGCATATCTTCTTCAGGCAGGACCCTGGCAATAACACCTTTATTCCCGTGGCGCCCAGCCATTTTATCACCGACCCCAATTTTTCTAAGGTGGGCCAAATAAACGCGAACAAGCTCATGTACCCCGGGTGGAAGTTCGTCCCCATTTTCTCGAGAAAAGATCTTCACATCAATAATAATTCCACCCTCTCCAGGCGGGACACGAAGTGATGTATCACGCATATCACGGGCTTTGTCACCAAAGATAGCCCGCAAAAGTTTTTCTTCTGCCGGCAACTCGGTCTCACCCTTAGGGGTAACTTTTCCAACCAAAATATCCCCCGGCCCAATTTCAGCACCCGGCACAATTATCCCTCGGTCATCAAGGGCAGCCAACGCTTCTTCAGAAACATTTGGTATTTCGCGAGTAATCTCTTCCATGCCAAGTTTAGTCGCCCGAACTTCAACCTCTAACCGTTGGATGTGAACTGAGGTGAACATATCTTTTTTTACTAATCTTTCGGAAAGAATAATCGCGTCTTCGTAGTTATAACCTTCCCAGGGCATCATCGCGACTAAGACATTTTTGCCCAGGGCTAATTCACCCAGATCAGTGGCGGAACCATCCGCGATCAGCTGTCCTTTTTTGACCCGATCACCATTTGAAACCCGAGGTCGTTGATGAATTAAAGTGTCTTGGTTGCTACGACAATAAGTAATCAACTTATAAAGATCTTTTTTATTATTTGCTTTTTGAACAACAACTTCATCGGCTGAAACACTAATAACCTTACCTGGATTTTCAGCAATAACAGTTGTTCTTGAATCAGAAGCAACCTTTTCCTCTAAGCCTGAGCCAACAATTGGTCGCTCAGGGGAAATAATCGGTACAGCTTGACGCTGCATGTTGGCGCCCATTAAAGCTCGGTTAGCATCGTCATGCTCTAAGAACGGGATCATCGCCGTTGTTATACCAATGATTTGTTCTGGCGCGACCCCGGTATACTCGACCTCATCGTTGGGCGCGAAAATAAATTCACGACGATAACGAACGGGAATTTGCACCTCGATTATTTTTTCTTTACTATCAAGCCGAACATCACTTGAGGCAATTTTATGTAAATCTTCTATATCCGCTGTTAAATATTCAACCTTATCAGTGACCTTCCCTTTTTCAACTTTAAAATATGGGGTTTCAATAAAACCAAACTTGTTGACCCTGGCAAAAGTTGCCAGTGAAGAGATCAAGCCAGCATTCGGGCCTTCTGGTGTCTCAATCGGACAAACACGACCATAATGTGAAGGATGGATATCACGCACTTCAAAGCCGGCCCTCTCGCGGGACAAGCCGCCTGGGCCTAGGGCAGAAAGCCTTCTTTTGTGAGTAATCTCAGCCAAAGGATTTGTCTGGTCCATAAACTGGGAAAGTTGGCTGGACCCAAAAAATTCTTTAATGACCGCTTGAAGTGGCCTAATATTAATCAACTGACCTGGAGCAACAGCTTCTTCACCCCTAACCATCATTTGCTCTTTTATCAACCTCTCAATTCTCGCAAAGCCGATCCTGATTTGACGCTGCAGCAGCTCACCAACAGCTCGCACCCGTCGATTACCAAGATGGTCAATGTCATCAACAATCCCTTCGCCAGAATTGATCAAGATCAGGTAACCAACCATGGCCAAGATATCTGCCTTGGTCAAAACATTTTTATCTTGAGCAACATTGATCCCAAGTTTGCGGTTAACCTTGTAGCGGCCAACACGACCTAAATCATAACGTCGAGCATTAAAGAATAAATTATTAAGGTAGACCTGAGCCCCTTCCTGGGTTACAGGATCGCCTGGACGAAGTTTTTTGTAAACCTCAATCAAGGCCTCTTCTTTGGGCAGAATGGGGCACTCTTTTAATGATCTGCGGCGAAATTCCCCCTCAGACAAGGCTTCGAGGATTTCTTTTTCACTGCAACCAATAGCCGAAAGAAACATTGTTACTGGAATTTTGCGGGCCCGATTAATACGCACAAAAATAGCCCTGGCAGCATCGGTCTCTATTTCAAGCCAACCGCCACGATCAGGGATCACGGTAGCATAATACATCGCCTTACCGCTTTTTTCGGTCTTTTTTGACTCTCGATAATAGACCCCTGGAGACCTGACTAATTGAGAAACAATGACCCTCTCTGCTCCATTAATAATAAAAGTTCCACGCTCTGTCATCATTGGCAGATCTCCAATAAAAACATCTTGAGACTGGACCTCTTTGGTTTGCCTGTTAAGCAGCCTGGCATCAACCTTAAGAGGGACCGCGTAAGTTGTCTCTCGTATTAAAGCGTCCTGAACTGAATACTTTGGTTTACCTAAGACATATTTCCCGGAAAAAGAGAGCTCAAGTTTTCCTTCGTATCCCTTGATTGGGGAAAGAAGCTTTAACTCTTCTGGCAGCCCTTCTTCCAAAAACCATCTAAAAGATGCCTTTTGCAAATCCAATAGATCTGGAGCTTGGACCAATCTTTTTTGTTTTTCTTTAGTCTTAACTAATTGTGTTCTTAATTCCATTATTTTACTTCAACTTTCGCCCCTTCAGCCTCAAGCTTTTTCTTAATATCTTCCGCCTCTTCCTTTTTAATGCCTTGCTTGATTGGTTTTGGAGCAGTATCAACTAAAGCCTTAGCCTCTTTGAGCCCAAGTCCAGTTACCTCTCTTAAAACCTTTAAAACTTGGATCTTTTTGGCCCCTGCGTCAGCCAGAACAACATCAAATTCGTCCTGAGCTTCAGCAGCATCTGCGCCAGGAGCAGTCCCACCAGCCATCATCATCGGAGCAGCAGCAGAAACACCAAACTTCTCCTCAAGCTTTTTAACCAATTCAGCCAGCTCAAGGACTGTCATTTGCTCAACCGAAGTCAAAATTTCATCAACCTTTGCCATATCATTCACCTCCTTATTCCCTCCTTAATCCTTAATTCTTATCTTTTTGCTCTTTTACAGCGTTCAGCGCCACAACCAAGCCTCTCAACGTCCCGGAAAGGACATTGACTAAACCAAATAATGGTGATTTTATGCCACCAACTACTTTGGCAACTAATTCTTCGCGAGACGGAAGCTGGGCAACTTTTTGTATTTGATCAAAATCCACTTCGGTTTTTTCAATGATCCCAACCTTAACTTCGCCTTTTTCAACCTCTTCAAAAAATTCAACCAAAGACTTTAAAGGGGCGACCGGGTCCTTATAACCCAACAAAACTCCAGTTGGTCCACTCAATGAACCCTCAAAAGATTTATAGCCGGCACCCTCTAGCGCCCTCTTGAGCAAAGTATTCTTTAAAACCCTAAACTCAGATTCATTGGCAAAAAGCTTTTTGCGCAAAACAGTCATATCCTTGACCGAAATCCCACGGAAATCAGAAAGAATAACAACCTTAGCTGTTTCTATTTTCTCGGACAGCTCATCAACTAGCTTTTTCTTTTCTTCAATAATTTGCGCGTTGGCCATTTTTATAAACCCTTTTCCGCTGCTTCAGCCGCTACTCTAGGATCAATTTTAATCCCCGGCCCCATAGTTGCAGCAATCGTCATTGATTCAACAAAATTTGACTTTAAACCACTTGGCTTGGTGCTCAAAACAGCATTTAAAGCTGCTTGAAAATTATTCTTAAGGTCTGCGGCCGCAAACGACAACTTGCCTAATACAATATGTAAGGCCGCTGTCTTGTCCATTTTAAACTCAATCTTGCCACCCTTAAACTCTTTGACTGTCTTAGCAATTTCCATGGTCACTGTCCCTGTTTTTGGGTTTGGCATTAACCCCTTTGGCCCTAAAACTTTACCAAGCTTGCCAACTGAGCCCATCATGTCAGGGGTAACAATTAAGATATCAAACTCAAGAAAACCTTCTTTTATCTTTTCCACTAAATCGTCAGCACCAAAAACATCAGCCCCCGCGCTTTCAGCCTCAGCCACCTTGTCTCCCTTGGCAATAACAGCCACCCGCTTGGACTTACCCGAACCAGCAGGAAGCATAACAGTCCCACGAACAGAATGCTTTTTGGGGTCAGCGCCAAGTTTCATGGCCAACTCAATCGTCTCATCAAACTTAGCGGTCCCTGTTTTTTTAACAAGGTCAAAAGCTTCTTGAGGGGAATATCTTTTTTTTCGATCAACTAATTTCAACTTTTCAACATATGCTTTTCTTGGTTTTTTCATTTAACGGTTATCCCCATATTTCTAGCAGTACCTTCAATAATCTTCATGGCCGACTCAATTGTACTGGCATTTAAATCTGGCATCTTAGTTTCAGCGATCTTCTTGATATCGTCCTTAGAAACACTGCCAACCTTGACCTTATTTGGCTCACCAGAACCTTTTTCAATCCCAGCTGCTTTGCGCAGCATATCAGCGGCTGGCGGGGTCTTTAATTCAAAAGAAAAAGAACGGTCTTTATAAACAGAAATTTCAACCGGGATAACAAAGCCACCTTTGTCTTTAGTCGCCGCGTTATACTGCTTACAAAAATCCATGATATTTAAGCCATGCTGGCCAAGCGCCGGTCCGATTGGGGGCGCGGGGTTCGCCGCCCCAGCCTTAATCTGCAATTTTATTTTTGTTATTGCTTCTTTTTTCTTTTTCTTTTTTACTGCCATAATTACACTATCTTTTGGGCGTGTTCAAAATTTACTTCAACAGGCGTGTCTCGGCCAAAAATATTGACCAAAATTTTCAACTTCCCTTTTTCAGCATTAACCTCATCAACTGTCCCGGTGTAACCCCGGAATGCTCCAGAAATGATTCTCACTCCTTCATTCTTTTCAAAAGTGATCTCAAGCCTTTCTTCTTTACCAAGCTGCTTCAGCACTCGCTGCATCTCTCGGGCAGAAACAGGGGTTGGCTTTGTCTTTGTCCCAATAAAACGAGAAACACCAGCTGTCTCTCGAATGTGATACCAAGATTCTTCATCAAGAACCATTTGGAGAAAGACATAGCCAGGGAACATCTTTCTTATTTTTTCAAGTCTTTTTCCACCTTTGATCTCAACAATATCTTCCGTTGGGACCAAGACTTGAAAAATTTTATGCTTTAGCCCTCTAGTTCTAACTGTCAACTCAATTGCTTGCTTAACCTTATCTTCTTGACCAGTCATAGCCTGGATAACATACCATTTTTTATCTTCAGCAGATTCCGCCCCCTCTTCTGCCTTGGAACCAACTGCTTCTGCTGGAACCTCTGGCGCGGCAACCCCTTCTGCTTTTTCTATTGGCGCCTCAACAGGAACGTCTACCGGTGCGGTTGCCGGCTCCTGCGGCAAAGCCTCGGGCTCTTTCATTTCAACAGGTTCTTCTATATTTTCTTCTCTAGGAACATCTGCAGATGCAGCTTCTGGCTCCTGTGGTCCAGCCTCAGCTGGAACCTCAGGTGATAGTGGCGCCTCAGCTTCTTTTTCTGGCCCACCCTCATTATTAACTTCGTTTATATCTTTCTGATCATCCATAATTATTTCAACAAGAACCCAAAAATTTTCGCGAACACTAAATCAACCGTCATCACATAAAGGCCAGTTACCACAACCAGAATTAAAATAATTACAGTCGCAACCATAACATACCTTCGCTCTGGCCAAACCACTTTGCGGGTCTCAGCCCTTGTTTCTTTTAAAAACCCAATTAATTTACCAATCAAATCTTTCATTCATTTTCTCCCGACAAAATCGGGAGTGGGAGGACTTGAACCCCCAGTCCTGGTTTTGGAGACCAGTGGTTTAGCCATTAACCGACACTCCCCAAATTTAAGACGCCTACTTTTTCTCTTCCTTATGCTTCGTGTGCTTTTTGCACCACTTACAATACTTAGAACGCTCTAGGCGCTCCTTCTGGTTCTTTTTATTTCTCTGCGACGTGTAATTTTTTCTTTTACACTCAGTACAACTTAAAGTAATTACTTCTTGCATTTTTTTATTTCCCAGAACGCACAAAAAA
>JBDRMQ010000012.1:0-7792 GCA_043811955.1 bacterium
GGCAAAACCTCTGAAATTAAGCATGATAACAAAGGCGTTTTCAAAGGGCTCCCCAACCCTTTTATTGCCACCAGATATCATTCACTAATTGTTGAAAAGAAAAGCTTGCCTGATTGTTTGGAAATTTCTGCAACAGCGGATAAGGACGAAATTATGGGCTTGCGGCATAAAGAATATAAAACTGAAGGGGTCCAATTCCATCCAGAATCTATTTTGACTTCTGAGGGGAAGACTCTTTTGGCAAACTTTTTGGCGCTTTAGTTTTTGGCTTTGTCTCTGCCTTCTTCTCTCCCAACCCCTCACCCCCGGTCCCTGACATCTGCCCCCCAGCATCCGTGCTCTGCTTACTGCTTTCCGCCTTCTGCTTACTTCTTCCATAATCCGTCACATGAAACCCGGATCCCTTAAAAACAATCCCAGCTGCGGAAATTAAACGATGGATAGCACCGCCGCACTTTGGGCATTTTTCCAACTGGTCGTCAGTCATCTTCTGCTGAACTTCAAAGATATGAGCGCATTTTTTGCATTTATAGTCGTAAAGTGGCATGCATCCAGAATATCAGAAGATCAAAGAATTTTCAATGATTTAAGTAACAATTGTGGCGGGGTCAATCTCAGAAATATTAAGGCTGGCCAGGGTTTGCTCCCGGACTCGTGGAACAAGAACCTGCTCCCCTGTCCCGGACAGCTCAACAACATCAAGGTTGCCAAGCGCTTGGGCAAAAGTTTGCCGAAGTTCATCAATAAACTGTTCGTTTGATTTTGAGGTTTGCCGCGAAACACTTGATAAACCGATATTATTTTGTCCAGTAATTGCTTCAACCATATCTATAGAATATATCGTATTAAATAGATAAAAACTTGCGGCCATTCAGGTAAGGCTGAAGAACCTTGGGAATTTGAACATTGCCATCTTCTTGTTGATAGTTTTCTAAGATAGCGGCAAACGTTCGCCCAACAGCTAAGCCTGAACCATTAATTGTGTGGAGGTAGTCTGCTTTGGCTTTTGGATTGGGGCGAAAACGGATACCGGCTCGTCTCGCTTGAAAAGATTCAAAGTTAGAACAAGAAGAAATTTCGCGATATTGGTTCTCTGACGGGAACCAAACCTCAATATCATATGTTTTAGCCGAAGCAAAGCCCAGGTCCCCTGTGCAAAGTTCAATCACCCGATAAGGCAACTCAAGTTTCTTTAAAATGTTCTCGGCATCTTTGGTTAATTTTTCTAACTCATCATAAGATTTATCAGGCTCAACAAATTTAACCAGCTCAACCTTGTTAAACTGGTGTTGGCGAATAATCCCTTTTACATCTTTGCCATAGGAGCCAGCTTCTCGGCGGAAACAAGGCGAATAACAGCAATATCTAATTGGCAAGTTTTCAGATAAGATAATTTCATCGGCATGAAGATTGGTCACCGAAACCTCAGCAGTTGGGATTAGATAAAATTTATCATCACGCAATGCGAATAAATCTTCTTCAAATTTTGGAAGCTGGCCTGTCCCAACCATTGATTTTGGATTAACCAAAACAGGTGTCATGACTTCCATATACTTATGCTCCTTAACATGAAGATCAAGCATAAAATTAATTAAAGCCCGCTCAAGGGCTGCCCCTGCCCCATGGTAAACAACAAAACGAGCCCCGGCGATCTTGGCTGCCTGTTCAAAGTTAAGGATCCCTAAAACTTTGCCAATTTCATCGTGGGCTTTTGGTTTAAACTTGAAATTCGGCTTCTTGCCGGAAGCGCGCACTTCCCGATTGTCACGAGCATCTACTCCGTCAGGAACTGACAAATGAGGCAAGTTAGGCATTTGCAAAGCAACTTTTTGAACCTCAACTTCAACTTCCCTCTGACGCTCAATCAAAGCTTTAATGCGAGAAGAGACCTCTCTCATCTCTGCTATAGCAGGGGTTGCATCTTCTTTATTTTTTTTCATCTGGGCAATCTGTTCCGTGACAGTATTGCGCTTGGCTTGGAGCTCTTCAACTTCAGAAGTTAACTTGCGCCACTCCTCATCAATCGCCATAAATTTATCAATTAATGAAGCATCGGCCTGGCGGAGCTTTAAGCCTTTCTTCACAGATTCCGGGTTATTTCTGATTAGTTTTGGGTCTAACATAATTTATGAGTTTTCGAGGATGGCAGAAATTTGTCCTTTTAATCGTGGTAATTTTGATTTTACAATGTCCCAAACAATATCCCAGTTAACACCAAAATAAAAGTGGATTATTTTATCTCTCAAGCCGGCCAGTTTTTTCCATTCAACCTCTTGGCTTTGTGATTTTATTTCTTCAGATATGTTTTTAGTCGCTTCACCAATAATCTCAAAGTTACGAACCACCGCATCCTGGGTTTTTCCATCTTTCAAAAACTGCTCAAGGCTCATATTAGCCGAGTATTCAAAAACACGGTCAATTGCCTCAAGAATATCAAGTAAAAGCTCTTTTTGGCCTCGTTTAGACATAGATTATTCCTTTTCTAATATTGTCCGCCACTTGTTTTATTCGAATGCTATCTACACCAATAGGGGTTAAAATATCCACTTTACGACCAAAGAGGCCTTCAAGATAAGAAGATAAATCCATAAAATTATCAAAAGAAGGCTTTTCAAACTCAACCACAAAATCGATGTCGCTTTTTTCCGTTTGATCGCCTCTAGCAAAAGAACCAAACAATCCAATCCGTTTCACCATGTACTTTTTTAAGACGCTTTTTTGTTTTCTTAATGTTTCTACTATATTATTTAAAGTAAGTTTTTGGCCTTGCATAGTATTAAAAGTATATCACAACCAAAATTCGCGGCAAAGGGTGTAATTTTTTGGCAATATAAGCAGATAAATAATGGTTCTTTCGTAATTATTGTGGGAATCTCCTAGGATTTAGTAAGCCGCAGTGCTGATGAATTTTAAGCTTGAAATACTCAACGTCTTTGTAACCATAAGCCATCCGCTTTAGTCTTTTGATTTTGTTGTTAATCCCCTCTGATATTGCGGAGCTGATCTTTTTTTTGAACCAGTTAACAATAAATTGCAGTTTACGGCTAAAACTCTCGGCAATTATTTTGAAAGTATCAACAGTGCTGGACAAAGCAGTCTTAATCCAGGATTCTAAATGCTTTTGGGCCTCTTCGGGTTGATCACACTCATAGACCTGTAAAAAGCTCTCTTTTAGAAGCATCGCTTCGTAAATTGGCTGGTTGATCTCACAAAGTTTATTTAAATAGTCGGTTTGGTTTTTAGTAAGATTACTTTTGTTTTTGAGCAGAATAAAACGTTGACGGCAATTTATCAAGTCAATCAGTTCATGGTTGTTTTCTTTGCGAGCTTTACGTAGCTCTTGTTTTCTGGCCATATCTACAGCCCAATTAAGTTTCTGCCTGATGTGAAATTTGTCGTAGACAATCGTGGCGTTCACCGCGTGCTTGGTCGTTGAGCTAATATAAGTTCTAGCTCCGTCAAGGGCAACGCTTTCTATTCGCCCGCAGGCGTTTTGCCCAATGCCCTCGTAGTATTTATCTAAGATTTCGGTCTTTCGTCCTCTGTCGTTCCAAATCACGGACCTTCTGTCAACATCAACCACATTAGTTAAGTAGCGATGATATTTGAGATAACTAACTTCATCTACGCTTATGTTTGTTGCCGCCGGAATGGGCGTTAACTTTTCCTCAAACTTTTCTTCAAGAATTGATTTGTCTATGCGGTAAACAGCTTCATCGTCAAGGCCAAAGAACCAACCGGCCTCTTGATTGGTTGTTATGGCCGTAAGCCGACCAACATGCTCGGCAAACCTTCTTGTAACACGAGACCATTTCTTAAGCCAGGGAATTTTTTCTATGTAAATACTGTCATCTTCAGGGCATTTGTAACGTCGCTTAACTACGTGAAGATAGGCCCTCTTGCCAAATATCGGCAAGTCTTCTACAACCGCGACCACAAGACCATGATAGCCAACTTTGTGGGTTTTTCCGCAGCCAGAGCAAATAAACTCGTTGCATTTGTCTGGTTCTAGGCGAAGGTGGACTTCAGAATCGCTTTCTGATATTAGTACCGTTATTTTATATCCTGGTAATTTTAAAGCTTGTTTGATAGTATACACTTGCATCGGTTACCTCCCTGTAGTTTCTTTTTGCAATTAAACTATATCAGGTTCTTGGTAAACGATGCTTTTCTTTTTGTTCTATATACAAAGAGGTTAAAACCCCGCCGCCACCCCACAATATTTACGAATTACCCGAAATTTGCGCTAAATAATTATTATTAAAGGGGGTGTTGCGTAGCTAGGTCGGTTTTTCAAAAATATTTTATTTAAGGAGGAAAAAATGAGAGTTAGAAGTTTTTCGTTGTTTGTGATCGCAATGTTGATGATTTCTTTGACCGGTTGTTCCCAAGTGGCCAAGACCGCTTCTGTTGAGGAGAATTTAGCCACTGCTGAAGACCACGTGGAAAGTGGTGATCTTGACGGAGCCAATGAAGCCTACGAAGATGTTTTAGCCAGTGATCCAGATAATGCTGAGGCAAATTTTTACACTGCTTTGATTGGAACCTTTGATGTGGTGACAGACCCAAGAACAATTGCCTTAGCTGAAAAATTAGGGGTTACCAATCTGCCCAAGTCAATAAATGAATTGATCACCCTACCAAGCACAGTTTCTGCTACAAGCAGGCTGCAAACTCTCTCACCTTATAGCCAAGCAGCTGCAGTAACAATTACAGCCACAGAAGTCCAAACTTATATTTCAGAAGTTCTGTTACCTATTCTTGGCCGGTCATTAGAGCGCCTGGCCAGGGTTGAGGCTGACGCAACTTTCACCCACATCATCCCTACCTCAGTCACAGGGAGTGATACAGCTTTGGAGATTGATCTGGGAGAAGTTTATGCCCTTGATACTTACGGAAGTTTTCTTACAGGGCTCTTAAATGAAATTGTGGCTTATAATTTTGATTATACTGGCACAGGGAACCCTTTAACTGACCCGGCTGCCCCAGCCAACTTTGGCACCTTAAAAGCAACTGGCACTGCCAGCATGCACACAGCTCGAGATTCCTATGTCAGGGTAATTAATAAAGCGATTGCTGGGATCAATTACATAGAAGCTGAAACAGACGATCAAACAGATGACGCTATCCCAAAATTCAAGGAAGCCGCGGATCGTGAAAACGTCTTAGCAAACCTTAACAAGGTTAAAAATTGCTTCACAGGAGTTAACACGACTTTCACAAGAACCTATACCTCTTCATACACCTATGACCCTGTTACACGCGAGTGGACACCAATAACTGTTGAACAAAGCATTGTTTGTAACTTTGGCAACTTTTACACAACACCAGTTGAGGATTGGAAAGATTTTTACGTTGATAACATCACCAGCGACGGTTCCATAACTGCCGCAGATTTTCCAGATGGCTATGATTTTACTTTTTCTGGCTTGTTTCCAGAAATGGGTTCTTTTGCTGATTGGAACTGACTAAAAGGTTGCTGTGCGCCTTAGGTCATTTATATACTTACTGTTAATTGTTTTAGCAGTCTCTGGCCAAGCTAGGGCTGGGTCAATCCTTGATCTAGCCCTAGCTGATATCTTAAAGTTTGAATCAACAGAGACCTCCTCTACTCTCACTAAGCTGCTGACAGCTAAAGAAAACCAAATTAACTGCGCTTATACCTTTGAAAATGCGATAACCAATAACAACCTAACCTTAGGAAGTTTAGATTCAGAGATCGATATCACAATCACAGATCAGCTCCCAGGCGAGCAAAGCTCTCTTAATCTTAATTATCTCAAAAATAATTCTCTGGCCAAAGGCAACTACAGCGAGGCGAGCTTTGACCTCAGCTCACAAGCCAACACAATCAAACTTAACTATGCAACAAAGGTCAACAAATATTTTGATCTAGCTTTAGGGGTTAATCAATACAGCAACGCTGATTATGACTTTGTCGCTAATCCTGGCTACAACTATGGCCTAAAATTTAATCTGCGTGATCGACTCTTGCTTGGCTACGAAGTTAAACAAGATAATTTGGGGACCTTAGCCAGGTTTTATTATGACGGCGATTGGGCCCTCTACCCTACCTTTGGCAAAAGCAACACAGGCGAGCTTAATTGCTCGCTCCTTTTAGGTGAGCGCTTAAACATTAAGTTTAAAAATCAAACAGCGGCCACCTCGCCGCAAGATCTAGCTGCTGCTGACCAAGGGAGGCTCGAAGGGCTGGGTCACGCAACAGAGGTGCAGGCAAAATACTCGCTGGCAGACCAAGTCTCTTTGCAAGGAATTATTGGTCAAGCAAAAAGCGACCAGGGAGTTAAGTTTTATGATGATGGCCAGAAGTTTGTCTATCTGCAAGCTGACCGGACCAGCTATTACAGCAACCTTGATCTAAGCTGGGCAGTTAACCAGCTCAATTTTTCACTCGGAGTGATGGGTTCAGTGGTTGATATCGCTAGCCGCGGCAAGATTTTTGCAGAAAACATCCCTGATATCTTGAGCAATCTTGATAATGTGGAAAAAGCTGCAGATTCAAACAGCCAAATATTGACTAGTGGCTGTCGCTTTGCTGCCAGGGCACCAATCAACCAAAGATTATCCTGGAG
The DNA here is from genome assembly GCA_043811955.1 of bacterium. Lineage (GTDB taxonomy): Bacteria > Margulisbacteria > WOR-1 > O2-12-FULL-45-9 > O2-12-FULL-45-9 > JBDRMQ01. The sequence goes on from JBDRMQ010000012.1 coordinate 6,594, forward strand.
TGGAGATCTTCAGCTGCTGGCAACTAATCTTGAGGGTGATACAAATATTTGGAACACCTGGTTCTTTGGGATGATTAAAAAGCTAGATCAAACTTATGCCATGCCCTTTAAAAAAGCTTATTACAGCGTGGCCAAGGTCGGACTCAAGTATCAAGTTGACCAGGATTTTGAAATTAATTATGCCCTGAAACAGCTCATTCCGCTCTATGTGGAAAAGGCTGAGCAAGCTGATCCTTCTGAAAACATTTCCAGCAGCCCTGATAGCGGTTCAACCAGCGGCGGTGGCATACATACGCTTTCGCTCGCCTATTTGTTTTAGTAACTAATCCTAAAACTAGAAAACTCACCACTCGCCGGCTCATAGTATTCACTCTTTTCGCCGATATAAGCAGTAAATTACTTCCAAAACCCTGAAAGTTTACTCGATATAAAAGGGATAAGCCGTGCATACAAGGCATAAGAGATGGTTCATTTCCTGACTTTCTCCACGTAAAAAGTATTTTTCAGTAATTGTTATAATTAAGCCAAAAATGTGTCATGAAAAAATAATTTTGTGATACATACGATCTCTAAATTTTTGGAAATCAAAACCGGTTTGTCTATTGATGTAGTAAGAAGAATGCTCTGGAGGGTGTTTGATGCGGAATTATTAGACACAGTTTCCAACAAAACCAAAACAAAAAGAGCACTGATTCCCGAAAGACTTCAGACCATCGAAGATTGCTTGTGATACACAAAAGAGAAAGTCAGGAAATATTATGTCAATTTCAGCTCCTAACTCCACTTTTCTTTGATGGCAAAGAAAAGTGGAGAGAAAACAAACCACCAGGGGACTCCGTCCCCTGGACCCCTGTGCCATCGAGTGCACCCCAAAAGCCACCCCGCGGCCGCTACCTCCCCTTCTCAGCCTCCGGCTGAGAACCCCACGTACGTTGGGGCCACGGCCCACCTTCCCCTCCCTTTTGGCCTTCGGCCAAAACACGACGGCACCCTTTTTTGGAATCCTTGGAAGCAGACGTCATCAGTCAAGGGCGTGGGCGGGGTTGCGGTTCGTGCACACGAATCTGCCGCCCTTTGCCTGCTGCTAAGCAAAGGCGGAGAGGGAGGCGGTGGCCAAGGCGTGGAGGTGGGGTGTTTGATGACGTCTTGATTTTCTTTTGTTACTTTTCTTTGATCAAGCAAAGAAAAGTAAGGAAAAA
>JBDRMQ010000013.1:0-3582 GCA_043811955.1 bacterium
CAGCTAATTTTAAATATTCTTTTTGGCTCATTTGTGAGCGCAGACGAGCTATTGCCGATTGTCTGACAAGCCCCTTCTTTAGCAATCTTTTCAAGCGAGTTTCACGCTTTGCCATCACAGTCCAAACTTCATCACACAAGCTAATTAAGCCTATCTCTTTGAGCACAGCTGCATTGATAACTAACAACTTACAACTAACAACTAACAACCTACTTCTTTCTATAACTTTCTGCCTCAGTTTAGGATGGACAATTCGATTTAATTCCTGCAGCTTTTTCTTATCATGAAAAACCACTTCAGCCAGTTTTTTTCGCTTCGCTGCCCCAAAAGGGTACAGATCATGAGCTTCTTGATCAACATCAATAACCTCTGCTCCAAACTTTTTCAAGATTTTTGCAACTTCGTTTTTGCCTGAGGCAATCGGCCCGGTTAATCCTATAATTTGACCCTTTGACATTTGACATTTATTATATCACGAGACAATTTGAATATATTATAGTAAAATAGCAGCAAGCAAAAAGATAATGCAATCATTTAAAAAGATTATTACTATTATTTTATTTTTAGGAATTAGTCTTTTCTTTAGCCCCCCTGCTTTTTCCCAAACAGTTGCGGGAACAACCTTTCCCTATGCCAGAATAGATCTTCGCACCCCCACCCACAACGACCCCTTCCCAGGCCTGGGGACCTACTATAGCGCCCTCTCTGACGGGATCAATACTGCCAGATGGAATCCAGCCTCTTTGATGAAGATCGAGCACGCTCAAGGAAATCTCTCGCTAAGCGGGGCCACCAACAAAACAACCTACAACTACAACTATGCAACCGACGACAGCACCCTCAATCTTGGCAGTCAAACAGACTTCTCGGTTGGTTATTATTTCACTGGAGATGAGACTGTTTCAACCGCGGCAAAACGCGAGCACACGGCTAAGACCAACTACACCAACCAAACTACGCAATTGAATTTTGCCCAAGCCCTTAAAGTTAACGACTGGCTGGCTGTTGGCGTCTTAAACCAGAGCAATAGCGGCTTTTCTCTGGATATTTCTGGCGCCTTCCCTATTATCGGCAAAAGTAGGGCTGAATTTTATAACACCACAAATATCCTTAACGCTGGTTTCTCCATTGATCCCTCAGGCTACATCACCTATGTCCATACTCCCGAGGGGGGGGACACGTACACTTATCAGACCGCGCAGCCTCTCTGGAGTGGTTTCTTGCGGCAGAATTCAAATATCCCGATTACCGTCCTCTCTGAAGCAAGAAACGCCCTCTCCCTTGATCCTGGCCCAACTTTTTGCGGGGCGATCAAGTGGGATAAATTCTCTTTTGGCGCGAACCTGACCCCTGTCTCTGTCACTGCCAACATAAACAATAGTGCCCGAGCTGTGGTTGATGAGGGAACAACCGACATGTTAATCTATCTGCCTGATATCGACGCCAGTAACGAAGAGGAGGTCTTAGCCTGGCTGCAAGATCCAAATTTTTATGGCTCTGAGATTGGCTATAAAACAAATAAAGTGAATGTTCCGGCTGGTGAAGTTGTGGCAGAAGCAGCTTACAAAGGCTATTATCAAGCAGCTGCCATAAAAACCGACCTTGGGCTGACCTATGATTGGGGGGAAAACACCTCAATCGCCCTTGTCTTAGAAAACTTTGGCGGCGCGGCTTTTAATTTCCGAGGCAAAGGCCGCGTCGCTTACGTTAACTCCAGGGTCAGCACCTCAGAGCCAACCGGCTACACCGATCCAACCCAGAATTTCCAATGGGACCTTTTTAAAGATGAGTTTGAAGCAGTTGAAGGGACAGAAGATTATTCGCTGCAAGAAGCCCTGGACGTTACCCTTCCCAAAAAACTGCGGATTGGGTTAGCCTTTAAAAAACCCTTGCTCATTGCTATTGATTATGAACAAAACCAAACCCCGATCTATTACACAGAATTTAAAAATGGCGGAGAAAACCTAATTACCATCAGCAATATTCGTCTTTTGAGGCTAGGAATGGAAAGCCAGTTATTATTTTTTCCAGTGAGGTTCCGCTTTGGCCTCCCCCTATTATTCAAGCCTGATATTTCTGGCCTGGATGCCAATACAACAGATGCCGTCAATAAATATTTCCAATACGGGGTGCTGCCAGCCGGGCTTGACCTTGGCTTAGACACTCATCTCTGGGGCGCCAAAGTCGGGGCTAACACTTGTTTAAGTCTAACTTCTATTTTGTCCCTTTATCAGCTTGATATTGCCAATGATGATTTGGGCAAATCAAGTTTTTATAATTTATATATTGAACGTGATGCCTGGAAATTCACTTACCTCTCCAGCCTCGATATTGGGGCTACAGGTGTCGCTTATAGCAACCGGCCCGAGGGTGAAGATTCTTTCAAATGGGAGTATGTAAAATGGCTGCAAATGTTTACCATAAGCTACAAGTTCTAATAATAATCATTTTTGTCCTGGCGACAGCCAGTTTTGCCGCCCCGGAGCTAAGCTATGAAGAATTAACAACTATTAGCGACGATGAAATTGTAATTACTTGGGTAACAAGCAATGAAACCAGCAACTCTGGCATTCAGTATGGAATTGCCGGGGCAACCACAACCTATACAACAGATGAAGGGAGTAGCCGCGCCAATTATCACTATTTAAAACTTGATGGGCTTTATCCAAATACTTTTTATGCCTACCGTATTTTTTCAACTAATGCCGCTGGTGAAACAACCTACGGAGAGTACGGTCTATTCCAAACCTTAAATCCCCCTTCTGGTGAATATCTCTTTAGCTTTACCACGATGTCTGATCTACAAACCAGCCAGGATTTGGCCAACACAGTGGGAGCAAGAGGTCGGCCTTACGCTACATCTGAAGCCATGCTTGAGGCTGCTATCTCAGAAGTGATCTTGCATGATCCAAGTTTTACTGTAATTAAAGGTGATCTTATTGATGATCGCTCAACCGAAACAGCTGCCGATGCTGCCGGTGTGATTGGCAAGGTCAACACCTTAAAGGCTGATCACACTGTTTTTCCTATCCCTGGCAATCATGATAAAGCTAGCTGGGCAGACAAGGATCCAGGTTGGCACACAGAGTTGCTTCGATCTATTTTTAACCCAACAACCTTTGCCCCGCCAGCTGGATTTAGCAATTACAACTATGACACGGACATTAGCGACGAGGCTGAGGAAGATTCAATCTACAACTATAGCTTTGACTTTGGTAATTATCACTTTATTATGCTTGATACCCTGCGCGAACGAGATGTTAACAGCCAATGTGTTGGCCATGTTGACACAACCTGGCTGATCAATGATCTCACCACTAACTCGACCAAGAAAAGTTTTATTTTTATGCATAATGTCACCACCCTAGAAACCAGAACAATCCCAGACGAAGTCATTAGAGAGGTCATTGGTATTGAGGCCGCTGACCCGATTAACATGAACCTGGTTGACCTAGATAATCGAGCTTCTTTCCTAAATATTTTAGGGACTCACGAAGCAAATATTGCCGGGGTTTTTATGGGACACATCCATGATAATTCTCGCTACTACATCAATGATCTCGATTTCCCATTCGTCCGCAC